>CAZCYS010000208.1:0-2640 GCA_964502825.1 uncultured Hydromonas sp.
ATTGGGTGATCGGCGGACATCCCTTCCTCACGCCTGCGGGAGAGTTATCCCATGCGATCAGTCAAGCGGTACACGCCGCTTCGGGCAAAGCGCCGGAATTGTCCACCACCGGCGGCACGTCGGACGGACGCTTCATCGCCACGATTTGCCCGCAAGTGATCGAGTTCGGCCCCGTCGGCAAAACCATTCATCAGATCGACGAATGCGTCGCGGTGGCGGATTTGCAGCCGCTCGCGGATGTGTACACAGGGGTTTTAACGGCTTTGGTGAAGTAAAACCTGCCGCCAAAAATCCGCTAAATCAGCACAGTCAAAATCCATTCCACCGAGAAAGTGCCACGCGTGTTGCAAAGCGGCGAGCGGATTGAGCGCGTCCAATTCGGGTGCTTGTTCGCTTTTCGAGAGTTTTTCGCCGTGCACATTGGTCAGCAGCGGCACATGGCTGTATTGCGGCGCGGGGTAGCCGAGGGCGCGTTGCAGCGCGATTTGCCGCGCAGTGGAGCCAAATAAATCCGCGCCACGCACGACGTGGGTCACGCCTTGCGCCGCATCGTCCACCACCACGGCGAGTTGATACGCCCAGTCGTCGGTGTCCTGCGCACCGCGCCGAATCACGAAGTCGCCGCTGGTTTCGGATAAGCGCTCGGTGTTGATTGACCCCGCTTCGTCCGTCCAAGTAATTATTTCATCACCCACATCAAAGCGCCACGAGCGTATGGCGGCATCGTTGACGACGCTGTTGGCCCTACCGTTGCGACAGGTCCGCGGGTAATGCGCCACGCCGAGTTGCGCCTGCTGCTCGGCAATTTGCTTGCGCGTACACGCGCAGGGATACACGCGCCGATGCGCGCGTAGTTGTTCAAATGCCGCACGGTAGGCGTCGAAGCGCTCGGTCTGCCACAGCACCGGCTCATCGAATTGAAAACCCAACGCGCGCAAAGTCGCCAATTGATGCGCGCCAATGGCGCGCGTGCAGCGCGACTGATCGACGTCCTCCATGCGCACCAACCATGTGCCGCCATGCCAGTGCGCGTGCAGATAGGAGGCGAGGGCGGCGATGAGCGAGCCTTGATGCAGTTTGCCGGACGGCGAGGGGGCAAAACGACCGATATAAACGCCGTGATGTTGCTGCGCGCTCGCCCACGTCTGCGCCAGCCACGTATCGGGGCGAATCAGTTCGGACAGCGGTTGTGCAGTTTCGGCGGCGGGCATTGGGTATAATGGCGGTCTGTTTTGATATTCAGTTCGCCCATTTTAACGTATTCACCGCCACTTATGAACGCTCCCGCCTTTGTCCACCTACGCATGCACAGCGAATTTTCCGTCACCGACGGCATCATTCGCGTGGGCGACGCGGTGAGCAAATCGCGTGCCGATGATCAAGCGGCGCTGGCGATGACCGATTTGATGAATACGTTCGGGCTGATTAAGTTTTATAAAAAGGCGCGCGATAAGGGCATCAAGCCCATCCTCGGCGCGGACGTGAACATCGTCAATCCGGACGACGAACGCGCGCCGTTTCGCCTGCTGCTGCTGATCCAAAACACGCAGGGCTACAACCGCCTGTGCGATTTGATCACGCGCGCCTATGTGGTGAACAATCAACGCAACTACGCGCAAATTGACGCCGAATGGCTGCTGAACGAGGCCAATGACGGCCTGATCGCGCTGTCGGGCGCGCACGATGGCGAAATCGGTCAGTTGTTGCTCAAGGACAAAACCGCACAGGCGCAAAGCGCCTTGCAACAATGGCGCGCCGCATTCAACAACCGCTTTTACCTCGAAGTGCAGCGTCTGGACACGCCTGAGTCGGAGGCACAAACGCTGCTCGCAGCGCAACTGGCGGCGCAGACGCACACGCCGCTGGTGGCGACGCACGCGATTCAATTTCTCAACGCCGAAGACCACCGCGCGCACGAGGCGCGGGTGTGCGTGGCGCGCGGCGATATTTTGGCCAATCCGCGTCGGAAAAATGCGTTCGAGCCATGCCAATATTTGCTCACGCAGGCCGAAATGCAGGCGCGTTTTGCCGATTTACCGAGCGCATTGGCGAACTCGGTGGCGATTGCGCAGCAGTGTAATTTGAGCTTGGAGTTGGGCATCAACCGCCTGCCGGATTTTCCCACGCCGAATGGCGAATCGCTCGACGAGTATCTGCGCATCGTGTCGCGACGCGGTTTGGAAGCGCGCTTGCGCAAGCTGTACCCCGACGCCGATGTGCGCACCGAGCAAGCGCCGCGTTACCACGAGCGTTTGGAGATTGAACTGAACACCATCGTGCAGATGGGTTTTCCGGGTTATTTTTTGATCGTCGCTGATTTCATTCAGTGGGCGAAGGACAACGATGTGCCGGTCGGCCCCGGGCGCGGCTCGGGCGCAGGCTCGTTGGTGGCGTATGCGCTGCTGATTACCGACCTCGATCCGCTGGCGTATGACCTGCTGTTTGAACGATTCCTCAATCCCGAGCGCGTCTCCATGCCCGACTTTGACATTGACTTTTGCCAGGACGGGCGCGACCGTGTGATTAACTACGTCAAGCAACAGTACGGGGTTAGCTCGGTCTCACAAATTGCGACGTTTGGTACTTTTGGCGCAAAAGCGGTGGTGCGCGACGTCGGGCGGATTTTGGACATGCCGTACA
>CAZCYS010000209.1:0-2629 GCA_964502825.1 uncultured Hydromonas sp.
GAATTGGGCGCCAGCCAAGTGCTGACCGAGCGGCGCAACGAGCTGCTCGGCACGCTCGCCTGTCACGGTGCCGTGCGCGCAAACCGTCAACTGACATTACCGGAGATGAACCAATTGCTGCGCGATATGGAAGCGACCGAACGCGCCAATCAATGCAATCATGGCCGTCCAACGTGGGTGCAACTGTCGATGAAGCAATTGGACGGCTTATTCATGCGCGGACAGTAATCATCGCAATCCTCAAATAGACAAAAAAGCCGCCGTCGGCGACGTTTTTCAAAGCACGCTATAATCCGCGCCATCGATTTTAACCACGAGCGACAACGCAGAACGACGATGCAGAACGATACGCCCACTTCAGCCAACGATTTGAGTACAACCATGAAAGCACCCATCTGGCAATGCGGCCGCTATGCTTTGGAACTCTCTCGTCCCTATGTCATGGGCGTTTTGAACATGACGCCGGATTCGTTTTCGGACGGCGGACAATATCTCGATCCGCAGTTGGCGATTGACCGTGCGCATCAGATGATCGCCGAAGGCGCAGACATCATTGACATTGGCGGCGAATCAACCCGCCCCAATGCGCCCAAAGTCTGTACCTGCGACGAATTGCGGCGTATTTTACCTGCGATCGAAGCGCTGATCGACTGCGGCGTACCCTTGTCCATTGACACGCAAAAACCCTACGTCATGCGCGAAGTACTCAGCCTTGGCGTGGACATCATCAACGACATCAATGGTTTTAACAGTCCCGTCGCCATTGATGCGGTCGCCGACAGTAATGCAGGACTGTGCATCATGCATATGCAAGGCACACCGCAAAACATGCAGGCCGACCCTCACTACGCGGATGTGGTCGCCGAAGTCGCCCAATTTTTAGGCAAACAAGTTCAGCGCCTGATAACAGCAGGCGTGGCGCGTGAGCGCCTGTGTCTTGACCCGGGGTTTGGCTTTGGCAAAACCTTGGCGCACAATCAGACACTGATGCGCCATTTACCCCAATTGACTGGCAAACACACTTTGCCGCTGCTGGTCGGCGTTTCGCGCAAACGCATGATCGGCACCATCACCGGACGTGAATCAGCCGCCGACCGCGTGTCCGGCAGCGTCGCCGCCGCGCTGTGGGCGCTACAACACGGCGCGCACATTGTGCGTGTGCATGATGTGGCGCAAACGGTGGATGCCATTCGCACATGGCAGTTTTTCGAATCCGCGTGATCGCCAAAAATCAATACAAACGCCCGGCGCGCGTGACAGGTACCCATTGCTTGTGAAATAATGTCGCAATACCTGCGCGGCACTCATGCCCTGTCATACCCATCCGCGTTGCTCTAAAAAACACAACAACCATAGGATCCATCATGTCACGTAAATACTTTGGTACCGACGGCGTCCGCGGCCAAGTCGGTGTTGCACCGATCACCCCCGATTTCGTTATGCGACTGGGCTACGCGGCGGGACTGGTATTGGCACATGACGAAGCCGTCAAACCCAGCCAAGGTGTGAAGCCACGCGTATTGATCGGCAAAGATACCCGCATTTCCGGCTATATGCTGGAGGCAGCGCTGCTGGCAGGCTTCACCGCGGCCGGTGTGGACGTGCTGCTCACCGGACCCATGCCCACCCCCGCAATTGCCTACCTCACACGCGCATGGCGTTTACAAGCAGGCGTGGTGATCTCCGCATCGCATAACCCGTATCACGACAACGGTATTAAATTTTTCTCCGCCAGCGGCGACAAGCTGCCCGATGACAAAGAGCGTGAAATCGAAGCCCTGCTCGACGAGCCGATGGGCTGCGTGGATTCCAAACATCTGGGACGCGCCAAACGTCTGGACGACGCACCGGGTCGCTACATTGAATTTTGCAAATCCACCTTCCCGTCTGATTTAGACCTACGCGGTCTGAAAATCGTGGTCGATACCGCCAACGGCGCGGCCTACCACATTGCCGAACATGTATTGCATGAGCTGGGCGCCGATGTGATTCCGATGGGCAATCACCCGAACGGCTTTAATATCAATGAAGAAGTCGGTGCGACCGCGCCCCGCGCGTTGCGTGCTGCGGTGATCGAACACCACGCTGACCTGGGCATTGCGCTGGATGGCGACGCCGACCGACTGGTTATGGTTGATGCGCGCGGACTTGAATACGACGGCGACCAACTGCTGTACGCCGTTGCCGCCACCCAGCACCGAACCACACCGGTTGCGGGCGTGGTCGGCACCCTGATGAGCAATCTCGGACTGGAAAAAGCCTTTGAAAAACTCGGCATTCCGTTCGCACGCGCCAAAGTCGGCGACCGCTACGTACTCGAGCAGCTCAAAGAACGCGGCTGGCTGTACGGCGGCGAAAGCTCCGGCCATATCCTCTGTCTGGACAAGCACAGCACTGGCGACGGCATGGTCAGCGCGCTGCAAGTACTCTCAGCCACGCGCCGCAGCGGTCAAACGCTCGCCGAACTGGTCAGCCCCGTGCAGATGTACCCGCAAACCATGATCAATGTCAAAATTGTCAAAGGCTTTGACTGGGAAAACCACGCACCGCTACAAGCCGCGCGTGCGCACGCCGAGCAGGTTTTGGGCGATACCGGCCGCATCCTGATTCGCGCCTCGGGTACCGAACC
>CAZCYS010000210.1:0-2602 GCA_964502825.1 uncultured Hydromonas sp.
TATTAAAAATACCACGCCCCCACGCCAATGGCGTCGCAGTCGCGGTAAATATCGGTTTTCGCGCTGGCAATGTACACCGCCACGATCGCTTTTTTGCGCAAAATCTGTTGCGCGATGTGATCGCACAGGGTTTCTTGCAACTGCACATGCTCGCCCTGCGTCTGCTCAATCACCGAGTTGCGGATGTAATCATAGTCAATCACCTCATCCAAACCATCGTGCGTCGGGCTGGCGTTTTCGCGTTTGACATACGCCACCACATTAAACACCATCGGCTGCGCGCCGAATTTTTCATGGTCGTACACGCCGATTTTCACGTTCAAGCGCAAATTGCGCACATAAATGCTGCGGCACGACTCGATCAGCGCAGTGCGCTCGGGCGACAAAGGATGGGTAATCAACATGGTTGGCTTTCAAGGAAGAAACATCACATCGCGCGCCGAGGCGGTCAAATGCTGACCACCATCGACCATCAAGGTCGTACCGGTCATGCTCGGCGCGGATAAAATATACAGCAGAGCGTGCGCCAAATCCTCCGGCGTCGAACCGCGCTGCAAAATCGTTTGGTTGTGCTTTTGCGCAAAATCCGCGTCGGACTGCTCGCCCGAGCGCAAGCTCAAGCCGGGGGCAATGCCCATCACGCGAATGCGCGGCGCGAGCGCCTGCGCGGCCAATACGGTGGCCTGCGCCAGCGCAGCTTTGCTCAAGGTATAGGACAAAAAATCGGGGTTCGGATTGCACAATTTCTGATCGAGCAAATTAACCACCACGCCCGTGTGCTCAGGCGGCAATTGCTGCGCCAATTGCTGCGTCAACAGCATCGGCGCAAAGGTGTTCGCCCGCCAATGCTGCTCAAACAATTCGACTGACAACGGCGCCTGCTGCGTCAGCGCATCGTACTCGAACATCGACGCATTGTTCACCAGCACGCCGATCACGCCCAATTGCGCACACGCCTGCGCGAGCAACGTCCCCGCGCTGGTTGCATCGTCCAAGTCCGCCTGCACCGCACACGCGCGTACGCCGAACGATTGCAGCTCCTGCACCAGTTGCTCGGCCTGCGCCTGCGAATGACGGTAATGCACCGCCACGTCAAAACCCGCGCGCGCCAAGGCCACACACAGCACGCGCCCAATGCGCTGCGCCCCGCCGGTCACCAGCGCGGTTTTGGGTAAAGAGGAGGCAAATGCACAATCAAGTGGCGACATAGTATCAGTCGTTTAAAAAAGAGTGGACGCAGGCAAATGCGTTAAAATGTCATGGACGCTATTTTACTTGAAAAACACCATGATCAACCCGCAGAAAACACAGCCTTCTCAACTGCCCACACCCTCCTCAGCGCAAACCGCGCGCTCGGCACAATTGATCGAGCAGATCAAGCAGCAGATTGCAGCGCAGGGCGGCTGGATGGGTTTTGACCAATACATGAACGCCGCTTTGTACACCCCTGGTTTGGGCTACTACGCGAACGAGCTTTCGCCGTTTTCGATGTGGGCGGAGCAGGGTGACTTCGTCACCGCACCCTTGCTCACGCCACTGTTCGGCGCAACGCTGGCCGAGCAGGCGCTGGAAGTATTTGAGCTGCTGGAAAATGAACCGCCGTGCATCCTCGAATTCGGCGCCGGCACGGGGCGATTGGCCGCCGATATATTGCGCCATTTGGCCGAACGCGGCATCGCCGTGCGCTACCAGATCATGGAACTGTCCGCGACCTTGCAGGCGCAACAGCGCGCGACCATCCACGACGCATTGAGCACCATTGAGCACACGCATCAGATCGAATGGCTCGGCGAACTGCCGCACGCATTTGTCGGACTGATGATTGGTAACGAAGTACTGGATGCCATGCCGGTGCGTCTGATCGGTATGGATAACAGCCTGAGCTTTGAGCGCGGCGTATCGGTTGAACACGATCAACTGGTATGGCAAGACCGCCCCTGCGCCGAAGAATTACCCATGCCCGCCGACTGGCGCGAAGCGTTACGCACCAGCCAAGCGCACTATCTGTCCGAGACACACGAGCAGCAAATTGCCTTTATGCACGCGCTGGCGCACAGTATGCAACGCGGCGTGATAATCATGATCGACTACGGTTTTCCGGCACACGAGTACTACCACCCCGAGCGCAGTCGCGGCACCATGATGTGCCACATCCAGCACGTGGCGCACGACGAGGCGCTGTATTATCCCGGGGTGCAGGACATCACCGCGCATGTGAATTTTTCTGCGCTGCTGCCTGCTGAGGATGCCGATTGGCAGGCCATCGGCTACACTTCTCAGGCGAATTTTTTACTGAATAACGGTATTTTGAATTTACTTGCACAGATTGAACCCGAGCAGCAGCGCGTCCATGCCAACCGCGTACAACGCCTGCTGTCCGAGGCGGAAATGGGCGAGTTGTTCAAAGTCATGGCATGGAGCAAAGGACTGGATTTTGCCGAGGATGAAACGCTGCAGGGATTCATCCGTGGAGATCGTTTGCATCGACTATAACCACAAAGGGAGGTCAAATGACTGGACTGATTTTATCCAAAGACGCCGCGCGCTTTGCCGAGTTGGCGCGCGCACAGCAAGCGGATTTCACCGCACATACGGCGCACAA
>CAZCYS010000211.1:0-2602 GCA_964502825.1 uncultured Hydromonas sp.
GCTGAATGTCGCGCAATATCTGCCCGACGACAGCGATGTGAATAGCTACATTCAAACGCACGGCAAATTCGCTTTCTACGAGTCGGTCGAATTGCGCAAAGCCTGCTGCCATATTCGCAAAGTAAAACCGTTGCAACGCGCGCTCGCGGGACAAAAAGCATGGATCACGGGACAACGCGCCGAGCAGTCCGTCACCCGCGTTGCGCTGAACGTGCGCGAATGGGATGCGGCCAATGGTTTGGAAAAATTCAATCCGCTGCGCGACTGGACATTTACCGACGTGAAAAATTACATCGCGCTCTATCGCGTACCGTACAACCCGCTGCACGATCAAGGCTACCCATCCATCGGCTGCGAGCCGTGCACACGCCCGATCAAGGACGGTGAGGATGTGCGCGCCGGTCGCTGGTGGTGGGAACACAGCGACAGCAAGGAATGTGGACTGCATTTACATGAGGATAAAAATGACTGAGATTGATTTTAACCAAACCTTCAACAGCGCGCATCTGGACTGGCTCGAATCCGAGTCCATCCACATTCTGCGCGAGGTCGCCGCCGAATGCAGCAACCCCGCCCTGCTATTCTCCGGCGGCAAAGACTCCATCGTCGTATTGCATCTCGCACTCAAAGCGTTTAAGTTCAAAGACAGCCCGAACAAACTGCCGTTCACCATCGTGCATGTGGACACGGGACACAACTTCCCCGAAGTGATCGCGTTTCGCGACAAGCGCGTGGCCGAATTGGGCGAACGTTTGGTCGTCGGCAGCGTGGAGGAGTCCATCAAAAAAGGCACGGTGCGCCTGCGCAACCCCGATACCGACAGCCGCAATGCCGCTCAAGCCGTGACGCTGCTCGAAACCATTGCCGAGCACGGCTTTGACGCCTGCATCGGCGGCGCGCGTCGTGACGAGGAAAAAGCGCGTGCGAAGGAACGCATTTTCTCCTTCCGCGACGATTTTGGCCAATGGGACCCGAAAGCGCAACGCCCCGAACTCTGGTCGATTTACAACGCGCGCATTCACAAAGGCGAAAACATGCGCGTATTCCCGATTTCCAACTGGACGGAAATGGACATCTGGCAATACATCGCGCGCGAAAACCTCGAGCTGCCACCAATTTACTACGCGCACGAGCGCGAAACCTTTGAGCGCAGCGGCTTGATCGTTTCCGTCATGCCGATCACGCCGCCCCTGACCGACGAAGAGCGCGCCAGCGTACGCAAACGCACCGTGCGTTTTCGCACCGTCGGCGATATGACCTGCACCTCACCGGTTTTATCCGATGCCGACACCGTGGAAAAAATTCTCGAAGAAACCGCCGAGACCACCATCACCGAGCGCGGCGCGACACGGTTGGACGATCAGACGTCGGAAGCGTCGATGGAGAAGCGCAAGCGTGAGGGGTATTTTTAACATTCAAAAAAAGTAACCCCCTACTTTTTTGATCGAAATTTGATTATTTGCCAAGGAAACCTCGGCAAAAAATAAACAAAAATCAACAAGGAATAGCTATGAGTCATACTCATCAACCCAACCAGATTCATAACCAAGGTCTACTGCGCTTCATCACCGCAGGCAGCGTGGATGACGGCAAGTCCACATTGATTGGCCGTCTGCTGTTCGACTCGAAAAACGTGTTTGTCGATCAGCTACACGCTGTGTCCCAATCCAAACACAATCGCAGTTATGACAATAGCGTTGACCTCGCCCTACTCACCGATGGGCTGGAAGCCGAGCGTGAACAAGGCATCACCATCGATGTCGCGTATCGCTACTTCGCCACGCCGCGTCGTAAATACATCATCGCCGACACGCCCGGTCACGAGCAATACACACGCAATATGGTCACCGGCGCATCGACCGCGCATGCCGCAATTGTGCTGGTCGATGTGGGCAAACTGGATTTTAGCGGTGACGGCGAAATTGCCCTGCTCACACAAACCAAACGCCACTCCGCCCTGCTCGCACTGCTCGGTGTGGCGCACGTCATCGTCGCGGTCAACAAAATGGATTTGATCGACTACGATCAGGCGAAATACGCTCGTGTGGTCGCGAGCTATCAAAAGCTCGCCGATCGCGTCGGCGTCAAACACTTCATTCCGATTCCGCTGTCTGCGCTCAAAGGTGATAACGTCGTTCATCCGTCCGCACAAATGCCGTGGTACGACGGCCAAGCGCTGCTGGAACTATTGGACAACCTGAATGTGCCGGACGAATCGACGCAGCCCTTGCGCTTTCCGGTACAGCAAGTGGTGCGCCACGACGGCAGCAAGATTGATGATTTTCGCGGCTACGCCGGCCGAATCGAGGCAGGCTCCGTGCAGGTCGGCGACACCGTGACCATTCAGCCGCAAAATCGCAGCACCACGATCACCGGCATTCACACCTACGATGGTGCGCGTCCCTCCGCCCATGCGGGTCAGTCCGTGACTTTAACACTTAGCGACGACATCGACATTTCGCGCGGCGACTGGATCAACAGCGGCGCGACACCGGCGCAAGTGGACAAACTGCGCGCCGCCGACGTATGCTGGTTTGCCGAGGAGCCAATGGCTTTGGGGCGCAAATATTTGATCAAACACGGCACACGCACCGCGCCCGCA
>CAZCYS010000212.1:0-2595 GCA_964502825.1 uncultured Hydromonas sp.
AGTTTCGGCTGGGCATACAGTTGATTGAATCGTGCGACCGCGTGGATGATCCCGTCGGCGCTCACGTCGTGGCACTGGATGCCAGTGGCGACGCCCGCGCTCACGGCAGCGTGATTGGCATCAACGACGGTATCGTTCAGCCCGCCCACGCGCGTGACGATCGGCACGCAACCGTAACGCAATCCGTACAGTTGAGTCAAACCGCATGGCTCGAAACGGCTCGGCACGAGAATGCCGTCACAGCCGCCCTGCATCAGGTGCGAGAGTTGTTCGTCGTAGCCGGTGTGTACCGCGACGTGCGTCGGATGTTTGTGGTGTGCCGCATACAGCGCCGCTTCCATGCCTGGATCGCCCGAGCCGAGCACGACCACGCGCACATCCATGGCGACGATGGCGTCCAAACTCTGAATCAGCAGATCCACGCCTTTTTGCCATGTCAAGCGACTGATCACGCAGAGCAATGGCGCATCACTGTGCGGAATGTTGAAATGTTTCTCCACCGCTTCTTTGTTGATTTTGCGCTGTTTGAGTTTGCTGGCGGTGTAGTTCGCCGCCAATGCGGGATCTTTCGCCGGATTCCAAATGTCGGTGTCAATGCCGTTGACAATGCCGCTCAGTGCCGAGCCGCGTGAGCGCAACAGACCGTCCAAGCCCATGCCGCCGCCGATGGTGGTGATTTCCTGCGCATAGCTTGGGCTGACCGTGGTGATCTGATCGCTGAACAAAATCCCCGCTTTGAGGAAACCCACGCCGCCGTAGTATTCCACGCCTTCGGTGGAAAAGGCATGGCCTGGCAGACCGAGGAAGCCAAACATGTGTGCGGAATATTGGCCTTGGAACGCCAGATTGTGAATCGTGATCACGGTTTTCGGGCGGTGTTTGCCTGCGCCCAAATAATGCAAATAAGTCGGCGCCAACGCGGTTTGCCAGTCATGCACGTGCAACACGTCGGGGCGATAGTCGATGTGCTCGTACGCGCCCCATGACAATTGCGCGGCCATCAACGAGAGTGCGGCAAAGCGAGTCGGATTGTCCCACCAATCATTGCCCTCGTGGTCCAAATACGGATTGCCGTCGCGGGCGTATAAATGCGGTGCATCTAACACCAGTAAATCCATGCCGTGTACGGTCGCCGACCACAGACGGGCGTCGCCCCAGAAAAAACCATGGGTTTCCAACCATAATTTCGGCGCGTCGTCACCGCTCAATTCATGCAGCGCCTGCATCACGCGCGGATATCCCGGAACCAGCGTTTTCACATGCACGCCTTGCGATTCCAGCGCCAAAGGCAATGCGCCCACGACGTCGGCCAGACCACCGGTTTTGATCAGCGGATAGATTTCGGAGGCGGCGGCTAAAACTTGAATGGGTGCGGACTTTTTACGCACGACTTTTTTCGATGCCGCGGCACGCGGTTTGCTGGTGGTTTTACCCTCAGTTTTATCGGTTTTGGCTGCGCTGGCAGCGCGGCTGCGTTTCGGCTTACTTGCCGGTGTCGTGTCAGCGACAGTGGCGCTGGTGATCTCAGGTGTATCAGCCGTTTCAGTTGCAGCGGTTGTTTCGGTCGGGGTTTGTTTGCGAACCATAGGACTCCCTTAGAATAGTATGTGAAAATCGCGCATGAGCTCACCGGACGGACATGGTTTGCCCGTCATTCGGTTACATGCGCGCTGATTGAAGGCTTTTACAGTGCATCAATCATTTTTTGCGTCACCAAGCAAATGCCTTTGCTGGTGCGGCGGAAGCGTTTGGCATCCAGTTCCGGGTCTTGGCCAATGACCATGCCTTCGGGGATGACTACGCCGCGATCCACCACCACATTGGACAGGTGAGCATTGCGGTGGATAATCACTTCGGGCAGGATGACCGAGTTGGTCACAGTGCTGTACGAGCGCACCAATACGCCGGTGAATAACAGTGAGTGATTCAAAGTTGCGCCGGAAATAATGCAGTTACCAGAGACCATGGAGTTGATGGCTTCGCCACGACGTCCCGGTTCGTCGTGGACGAACTTGGCCGGTGCGGTGATTTCGTTGTACGTCCAGATCGGCCAGTTTTGATCGTACAGATTCAATTGTGGTACGGTGGCGGTCAAGTCGATATTGGCTTCCCAATACGCGTCAATCGTCCCCACGTCGCGCCAGTAGTGCGTCTGCTCGTCTTTGTTGGTCACGCAGGAATTGGAGAAGCGATGCGCCACGGCTTTACCATTTTTGACCAAATACGGAATGATATTTTTGCCAAAGTCGTGCTCAGAATTCGGATCAGCCGCGTCACGGCGCAGAATATCGAGTAGGAATTTGGTCTCAAAGACGTAAATCCCCATGGAGGCTAAGGCTTGATCGGGGTTGCCCGGAATGCATGGCGGATCGGCGGGCTTTTCTACAAAATCAATGATGGTGTCGTGTTCATCGACGTGCATCACGCCAAAGCCGGTGGCTTCCATGCGCGGCACTTCTACGCAACCGAGAGTCACGTCGGCTTTGGAGGCGACATGCTGTTCCAGCATGATTTCGTAGTTCATTTTGTAAATATGATCACCCGCGAGAATCACGATGTATTTCGGCGCGTAGCCCTCGATGATGTCGATGTTTT
>CAZCYS010000213.1:0-2593 GCA_964502825.1 uncultured Hydromonas sp.
AAAGCGACTTCGGCGTGGGTAAAGCCTTTATGTACGCGATAGGCGATGGCGCGATCGTTGTACAGCGAGGCAAATACGTGCTTGATTTTGTCCAGCACGTCGTCAATGCCCGATACATTCAGGTAGCTTTCTTGTTGACCGGCGAATGATGCGTCTGGCAAATCTTCTGCGGTCGCAGATGAACGCACGGCGAATGACAGACCGGCCGCATCGTTTTTGGTCAATTCGGCAAACTGCGTGCGAATGTCGGCTTCCAACTGTGGCTGAAACGGCGCATTGACCACCCATGAGCGAATTTCGTCGCCCGCCTGCGCGAGGGCTTTGACATCCTCGACATTCAGGCCGTTCAGACGATCGGCGATGCGTTGGGTCAAATTGTTATGTTGCAAAAAGTCGCGAAACGCCTGTGCCGTGGTGGCAAAGCCGGTCGGTACACGCACACCCGCACCGGCAAGCTGAGAAATCATCTCGCCAAGTGAGGCGTTTTTACCGCCGACCGATTCGACATCGGTGTTGCGTAGTTGTTCAAACGGTTGAACGTTGATAGTTTGCATGGTAAGTCTCCAAAAGAAAAAAGTTAAATCAAGTATCCGACTTCATAGCGATGACTTCATTTAACTTCTCTCAAAAACACACCCCCATCGCGAATCCAAATGGAAAAATCGCGAGCAAACACGCACCCACAGCGCACAGGATCGGGCGCATTGTAACCTAATGATAAACTCTTTTGGCAATCTTTACGCGACTGTTTTGATACTGAATCAGTATCGTAAAATACCCAGCGAGCATGCGTTTATAGGTACAATTATTGTTTGTACCGATGGCGTTACATTGCGGCACTTGACAAGGATGATTAAGGATAATTGAACATGGACAATAACTACGATCGCGACCTGATTGTCGTTTCAGATGGCACAGGGATCACCGCCGAGACTTTTGCGCAATCGCTCTTGGCACAGTTTGACATCACGACCAAAACGCATCGCATCCCGTTCGTGGACAATATGGACAAAGCCTACACCGCGCTGCAAAAAATCAGTGATCTGTCCAAACGCCGCAGTCAGCCGCCGTTGATTTTCACCACATTGGTCGATCAGGAGCTGAGCGAATTTGTCAAAACCAACGCCAAAGGCTTTTTAATTGACCTGTTTGACACCTTCATCGGCCCGCTGGAAACCGAACTGCGCATCAAATCCAACCATACCATTAACAACACTCACCACAATGCCGACTCCGACCGCTACCGTGAGCGCATCGAAGCCATCAATTACACCCTGATGCACGATGACGGACAAACCAATCACAATTTGGATCAAGCAGACGTCATTTTGGTCGGTGTTTCACGCTGCGGCAAAACGCCGACCAGCCTGTATCTGGCGATGCAGCACGGCATCAAAGCGGCCAACTACCCATTGATTCCCGACGACTTTGAGCGCGATCGCTTACCGAGCGGTTTGGATGGCTACCACAAAAAAATGTTTGGTTTGACCATCGACCCACAACGCCTGTCCGAAATTCGCAACGAACGCCGCGCAGGCAGCAAATACGCCTCCATCGAAAACTGCCGTTACGAAGTCAGCGAAGCCGAGCGCCTCATGCGTCGCCATAGCGTCAAATGGCTCTCCACCACGCACAAATCGATCGAAGAAATCGCCACGACCGTATTACAAGAGCTCGAACTCGAAGACAAATATTAATGAATACATTGTCCAACGTATCAAATCTAACGCACAATCAAACACACTTGCATTCATGAAAATCGTTATTCAACACCTCACCGGTATCAGTGATGCCACCGCACATGCGCTCCTCGACTCATTTCCCGGAGCCGCCGAACGCCTGAACGAGCGCGCATGGGTCGTGCGCCACACCCTGTTCACCGCAGCGCAAAAGCGTGAACTGATCGAACATGCCCACGCACAGCAGATTGACGTTGCCTGCCTCGAACGCGACATCACTTGGGCCGATTTCAAAGTCCTCGCGATGGACATGGACTCCACCCTCATCAATATTGAGTGCATCGACGAAATCGCTGATCTGGCGGGCAAAAAAGCCGAAGTCGCCGCCATCACCGAAGCCTCCATGCGCGGCGAAATCGCTGACTTCAACGAAAGCCTGCGCCGCCGCATGGCCTTTTTCGCCGGCACACCCGCGCGCCTGCTCGATGACGTGCTGCGAGATCGCCTGCGCACCAATCCCGGTGTACACGAACTGATCCAAGCCGCACACGCCCACGGCGTACAAACCGTACTCGTCTCCGGCGGCTTCACCTACTTTGCCGAACAGGTGCAAACGCAACTCGGGCTGAACCACATTCACGCCAACACCTTAGAAATCAAAGACGGCCTGCTCACTGGCGAAGTTCTCGGCGAAATCGTCAACGGCGAGGTCAAAGCCCGCCTCGTGCGTGAGCACTGCGAGCGTTTGAACGCGCCATGCGACCAAGCCATCGCCATGGGCGACGGCGCGAACGACCTACCGATGATGTCCATCAGCGGCCTGTCCGTCGCCTACCGCGCCAAACCCAAGGTACAGGAACAAGCCATGATGACCCTGAATTTTGTCGGATTGGATGGGTTGGCTGTGGTACTGA
>CAZCYS010000214.1:0-2588 GCA_964502825.1 uncultured Hydromonas sp.
CGAAAATCGGCGCCGAGCGTATTCACGCATGGGGTTTGTCGTTTTTGGTGCTGTTATTGGCGACCATCAATGTGAAAATCGGTGTGGAGCTGATCGAGTGGTCGGGCGTGTTTTGGGAGGATGTGAAAAATAAAAACGTCGCGGCATTCATTCCCGGCTTGGTTTGGTTTGCCAAGCTGGCTTTCGCAGGGATTTTGGTCGGCGTGTACCGCATTTTTTTCAGCCAGTTATTGCAAATTCGTTGGCGCACATGGCTCACCGAGCAATTCAGTGAGCGTTATTTTTCGCACAATCGTTTTTACCATCTGGAGCAAATTCACGGTCAGGATAACCCGGATCAACGAATTGCGGAGGACTTAAACCGCCTGACTGATATGGCGATCGGACTGTTTTTTGGTTTTTATTTGGCCTCGTTGTCGGTGTACGAATATTCCAAAGCCATGCTGAAGCTGTCCGGCGATTTGGACACCACCGTATTCGGCCACGCGATTCACATCCCCGACTATATGTTTTGGGCGGTGATTGTCTACACCCTCATCGGCTCGGTGGCGATTCACTTTATCGGTCGCCGATTGGTGAAAATCAATGTGCTGCGCGAACGCTACAACGCTGATTTTCGTTACCACCTGATTCGTGCGCGCGAGTACGCGGAGGGCATCAGCTTTTTGCAAGGCGATGCGCATCACCTGCGTGGCGCGCGTCATTTTTTCACCATCATCCGCGCCAACTGGTATCACTATATGCACCGCATCAAGGCACTCGGGTTTTCGCAGACCATTTACGCACAGGTAGGGATTATTTTCCCGGTGATTGTTGCCGTGCCACGCTATTTTTCGGGGCAAATCACTTTTGGTGCGATCATGCAGGTGCTGCGTGCCTTTGGCGAGCTGCGCGAGTCTTTGAGCTGGTTTATTGATAATTACAGCACATGGGCTGAATTACGCGGCTCCAGCACGCGGATTTTCAATCTGGATAAGGATTTAAATCGAGTGGATCAACTGCACGCGCAGTCGAATCTACACGTCGCGGTGAACAATGTCGGCGGCGTGGCGCTGACCCACGCGACGCTGGCGCGCCCGCAAAAGACCGAAGACGGGCGTTTGAGCGAACTGCCGCAGGTGGTTGATCTGGACTGGCAAATCACGCAGGGCGAGCGTTGGCTCGTGACCGGTGCATCCGGCTCGGGCAAAAGCACGATTTTGCGCGCCGTCGCGCATCTGTGGCCGTTTGGTCAAGGTCATATCGACGTGCCGAGCAAAGGCAAAATGCTGTTCCTGCCACAAAAACCCTATATGCCAATCGGCTCATTGCGCGAGGCGCTGTCCTATCCCGATGCGCCGGAGCGATTCAACGAGGCGGCGTATGAAACCGCGCTGGAAATGGCGCAGTTATCGCACCTGAAAACGCGGCTGGATGAGCACAATAATTGGTCGTGGTTGCTCTCCGGCGGCGAACAGCAGCGTTTATCGTTCGCCCGATTGTTTTTACAGCGGCCGCAATACGTCTTTTTGGACGAAGCCACCAGCGCACTGGACGAGGAAAACGAGAAAACACTGTACCAAACCATGCTGGCATTTTTGCCCGATATGACGCTGGTCAGCGTGTCGCACCACCCGCAGTTGACGCAGTTCCACCACAAACGTTTGCATTTGGAACAAGACGGGGCGGGTAGCTTTAAACCGATTCAGTCTGTGATTTAACTGGAAATACACCTATGCAATACACCGATTTACGCGACTTCATGACCCAACTCGAAAAAATGGGTGAACTCAAACGCATCCACCAGCCGATTTCACCGGTGCTGGAGATGACCGAGATTGGCGACCGCACCTTGCGCAAGGGCGGGCCGGCGCTGCTCTATGAAAACGTCGTGCATGCAGGCAAAAAATACGACTATCCCGTGTTGGCGAATTTATTCGGAACGCCGCGCCGTGTCGCGCTCGGCATGGGTGCGCAGGATGTGAGCGAGCTGCGCGCGATTGGTCAACTGCTGTCCAATTTGAAAGAACCGCAACCGCCCGCAGGGCTGAAAGAAATTGGCAAGCTGGGTGAAATGGCCAAAGCGGTTTGGGACATGCGGCCAAAAATGGAAAAACATGCGGCGGTGCATGAAATCATCCTCGAAGGCGACGACGTCGATCTGACACAACTGCCGATCCAGCACTGCTGGCCGGGCGACATTGCGCCGCTGCTGTCGTGGGGCTTGGTCGTGACCAAAGGGCCGAATAAAGCGCGGCAAAACCTCGGTATTTATCGCCAGCAATTACTCGGACGCAATAAACTCATCATGCGCTGGCTCGCGCATCGGGGTGGCGCGCTCGATTTTCGCGATCATTGCCTCGCGCATCCGAATACGCCGTTCCCGATCAGCGTGGTGCTCGGTTGTGACCCTGCGACCATTCTCGGCGCAGTCACGCCGGTACCGGACACTTTGTCCGAATACCAATTCGCCGGACTGTTGCGCCATGGCCGTACGGTTTTAACAAAATGTATTGGCAATGATTTAACCGTACCGGCGAATGCTGAAATCGTGCTCGAAGGTGTTTTGCACCCGAACGAAACCGCGCTCGAAGGGCCGTTTGGCGATC
>CAZCYS010000215.1:0-2575 GCA_964502825.1 uncultured Hydromonas sp.
CTGCCCGGATTGTTTTGACCGGCGGCTTCCAAACCGAATGCGACTGAATGGCGTGGGTTCAGACGTTTGGCCCAGAGTGCTTTGATGCCGGCTTGAATAAAGCGTTTGTCATCGTCGTCGGATTTTTTCGGTGCGATGCGGCCATAGGCGCGTAAGAAGTAGCCATCGGTCGGGATGTATAAATCGTCCAGTTGATCCAAGGTGATTTCGGCGTCTACGGTGAAGTGTCGTTGTGTTTCTCCGTGGATGAGTAAGTTCGGGTTGGTCAGATTGCTCGCGAGATGCGCACGCTGCCAACGGGCACTGATGCCCCATTCGCCTTTGTCCCCCAGCGTTTGTCCGAGCATGAGGCTGGCATTTTGGCGATTGACGTCGTATTCGCTGGCCGCATCGTTTTGGTCGGGCAGGTAGGCTTGGTTGTTGCTAAAGCCAAAATTGAGTTGCGGTCGGATGAACCAATTTTGACCGTAGTTGAGCGGTTGGTTGAACAGGGTGGTGATGTCGGTGTTTTTGCCCAAAGTCACGTAGCTGCGCCATTCCGCGCCCCAACGGTTGAGCCAGACATTGCGGTGGGACAGATGCAGTGCTACGTTTTGTTTGGTCAGATTGCTGGTTGCCAGCTCCAAACCGGCGCTCACGGCCTTGCTGGCAGTGTCTTTTTCTTGGACGTAATACACCAGTTCGTACGCATTGCCGACCGGCTGAATGTCGTAACGCACCGATTCGATGCGATCCACGTTCATCAGTTGGCGAATGTCTTCGTCCACCAAGTTCATATTCAATGGTTTGCCTGCTTGATGAGTGACTTTGCGGCGCAACGCTTCGGGGTTGGCGATGCCATTGGTCTGTACGCGCACGAAGCTGATGAGTTTGCCCGGCTCCGGTTGTACTTCGTGCTTGGCCATCAGGCTGTTGTACTGCTGAGTCGGTACGGACAATGTGGCAACCTGACGCGATATTTTCGGTTCGTGCATGGTTTTGACGCCGTAGTCTATCGCTTCGTTGATCCGATTAAATTGCAGATTGCCGATGTCGCCGACATCCACCGGAATGTAGACGTCTTGTTTGCCCAAGGTTTTAACTTCATCGGTGACATTGCGCTGTACCAAGATGCTCAGTAATTGTTCAGAGACATTCACCACATTTTTGATCTTTTCTTTGGGCAACAGGCCGGTGCCGACATTGACGGCAATGATGCGGTCTGCGCCCATCTGGCGCACAACGTCAATCGGTAGATTGCTCGCGACCATGCCGTCAACCAGTAAGCGGCCATCCATTTCAACCGGTGCAAACACAGCGGGGATGGACATGCTGGCGCGCAGTGCTTCGGCCAGTTTGCCTTTGCTCAAGACGACTTTTTCGCCGGTGGCCAAATCGGTGGTGACGGCGCGAAATGGAATTGGCAGGCGGTCAAAATCGATGTTGTACGGATAGTCTTTGAGAATTTCGCGCAGGGCTTGCTCGACTTTGCCGTCTTGCATGACCGATTGCGGCAGGGCGACCACGCCTTCGCGCGTGATGCTCATGTCCACCATGCCGTTGCCATAGTACTCATTGGCGCGGGCGAATTGGGTTTGGCTGCGGCGACTTTGGCGTTCATAGAGGATTTTGTCAAAGTCCATGTCCTTGACGCGCTGTTCGATTTCGTCCAAGCTCATACCGCTGGCGTACATTCCACCGATGAGCGCACCGGCGCTGGTTCCGGCGATGTAGTCAATCGGTACATGCTGCTGCTCCAAAGCGCGCAGTACGCCGATATGTGCCAAACCGCGTGAACCGCCACCTGAGAGTGCCACGCCGATTTTCGGGCGTTGGGTCTGTGCTTCTTGATGGTTTGGTCCTGGCTCGGATGAGGAGGGGGAAACGGCTGCAATGGGTGCAATAGGCATCGCATGGGACGGCTGGACATCCGTCGGCCGGTCTGTAGACAACGCATCCGCGCTGTCCTGCGCCCATGCATTTGCCGAGAGCGCACCTGCGCTGATGATGAGCGTCAGTAAAATCCGGTGGCGCAGAGCGGTTTTGGGTAGAGTTGACTTCATCGTTCAGGCTCCGATCATTGCTTCGTAATCGTATACAACATGTGCAAACCCAATGCCAGCAGCAGTGTGGCGAATACCTTTTTGATGGTGGCAACCGGCCATTTTTGTGCCGCGCGCGCGCCCAAGGGTGCAAACAATGCGCTGGTCAGCACCACGCCGAGTACCGCAGGCCAGTAAATATAGGCGATGGTGTGTTCGGGCAGTCCGGGGACATTGTAAAAACTGATGAGATACCAAAGTACCCCGCTCAAGGCAATTGGAAAACCGAGTGTCGCCGATGTGCCGATGGCGCGGCGCACGGGCGTATTGCATGCGATGAGAAAAGGTACGGTGATAAAGCCGCCGCCGGCGGAAATCAGTGTGGAAATACTGCCGATCGCGGTACCCACCCCGAATAACCAGCCGGAGCCGGGCAAGGTGCGTGCGGGTTTTGGTTGTCCACCAAACGACATGCTGTATGCGGTATAAAAGGTAAAGGCGATGAAGATGATCCGCAGAGGCGTGGTTGGGATCAGATGCACCAGATACGTTCC
>CAZCYS010000216.1:0-2573 GCA_964502825.1 uncultured Hydromonas sp.
CGGACGCGCTGGCGTTGGCAAAGCGTTGGAGCAAGCCTTGATCGGTCACGCCGATAACACAGGCATCAATGGCATGATGGCGATGATCTTCGCGGTTTTTCAATCCATCCAATCCCAAAATATTATTCAAGCCAAATTTCGCACGAAGTAACGCTGTCATTTGTCCCGGAATCACGCGGGTATTTTGCGGACAAATCAGGGTGAGGTATTCTTTCGCTACACGTGAGAGATAACGGGTGTCATTCAATGCGCGGGCAAGAAAATCTTTGTCTTCTCTGAGCCATTGCGCATAGCCATCTTTAGCAAAACGGTAACGTTTGCCTTTTGGCATCAGCTCCGCCCGCTGTAAGATCGCTTCGTAATCAAACCCTTCAATGGTTCGCTCACCAAACGCTTGCCACGGCGTCATATTGCCTTTGAGGCGGTTGGCGCTGCGCATGGAGACGGTTTTGTTGTTCAGGCTATCGTCCAACGTCATGGCGAATGGCAAAATATGTTCAATCTCAATTTGGTCGGAGAGTAGCATTTCGGCAGAAATTGGGCGGCCAGTGTAGGGGCATAGGCGCTTCACTGGATCGAAACTCAACTCCTCCCACAAAATCCATTTTTGAATATCGTCATATTTGACTAAATGTTCATTACCACCAAATTTAATCTGTGCAATTTCAGTTCTAATGCGTTCATTGCGTTTTTGATTTTGTGCTTGACGTTTAGCATCTTCATCTCGCTGCGCTTTACTTTGTTTCAATTCGCGCGCCACTTCGACAATGATTTCAGACGGATGTCCGTAACGTTTAATCAAGGTATTGACGACTGTGCGTACCTGATTCAAACCCACATGAACGGTTGGATTGGCAATGCGGCCAAAGCGTTTTTCAGGGCGATCATCCACGTTACCCGTACCAAATCCCACAAAGCGTTGTAATGGTTCGCCGTAGTAGGGCAGTTCGGGTAAAATCTCACCCGTTACTCTGGATGGATTCAAATGGCTGTGGTGATCAAAGCCCGCCTTGATGACCGCTTTATCATAGGTCATCACAGCTTTGCGCAATCCGGGCAAAATTCGTTCGATTGCCTTGAGGCTTAAGCTGCCATAACCTTCAGGTAAATTGACATCAGCGATCCGCTCGGCAGTGATTTCATCGACGCCTGTATGACTCATCAACCATTGAATCAATACGCTTTCATTTTCCTCTTTGAGTAGTTGCCAGACGATTTCGTCTTGCAAGCTTTCTGTTAATTGATACCACGCTTTACCAAAATATTTATCACTACCTAAAATCGCGCTGGTGGTATTGCCTTTGAGTTCTTGGCGTTTCACATCCTCAAAATTGAACTGAGTTGCGCCACTCAAATTCAACAGCTTTTTGATCTGAGTAAAAGTGCGTTTGCTGTTATGCTCCAGCGCATGAATCAACTCATTGCGTTGTGGTAGTGTGAGTGCATTTTCGGATAATTGCGCGCCCAAAATACGCAAATGATTGACCTCCTGATACATCCGCATGCGTTGTACGCTGGGCAATGCCAACGGCGCGCGCTCTTCATCTGGCAATAAAGTACACCGTCCGGCGAGCACGGGGCGTAATTTGCGTTGAAACAATAAAATATCTTTGAGCTCGGCGTGAGCCGTTTCGTTAAATAATGCGGGATTGAATGTTGATTGGGTAGACCACAGCGCATCGAATTCATCCTCAATCATTTTGCGGTCAATGTACAGATCGTAACTTTTCTCGATGCGTTTTTTGCCTTCTTCGGTGGTGTAGGGCTTTTGACGAAAACGCGCACGCACGCTTTCGCCTGCGCAATGACGCTTATAAAGCCATTCGCCGACGGTGCGACATTGTTCGTGTTCTAAGGTTTGGCGCAAAGCGCTGATCGCGGTTTTCAATGCTCCGGACTCGTTGTCCGCTTTATCGGTTTTACGATTGCTTTTAAATCCACGACGTTGATTGATATGAAATAAAGCTCGGGCAAACTCGGCGGGTGTGAGCGCTTCAGTCAAACCTTTGGCGCGCAGCTCATACGGATTGAGATCAGCCAAAGCTTTACGCTCGGCTTCATCGGCTGGGAAAAACCCCAGTCGAACCAATGCACTCATCATGCGCTCTTTGCGTTTGAGTAGGCGGTCGCGACGACGGCGCATGGCGCGGGCGTTGCGGCGAGTGACTGCCAACGATGAACCATCCTTTGGATTTCGACCGTCTGAAAAAATGCGCACACCGGCTTTGATAACGGCAACCGGTTGATTTTCAGTATTGAGTTTAATCAATGCCCAGCCCAAAGAGGTAGTACCCAAGTCCAATGCGAGACGGTAGTTCATTTGTGTTCCTATAGTGTGGTTTCTGTCAAAATATGTATTAAAAATTTGTCTTGCATTCTATGCTTGTTTCGGTAGAATGTGAACCACAATCCTACTGGGAAATGTGTACTGGATGCTAACAAGCTGAAAGATGCACCAAATGAAAAGCCACGCAACGCGTGGCTTTTACTTTTTCTGCCGCTCAATCTTATTGGGCGGTTTTTTGTTTGATGTGCTTATCAATCCGCTTTATTTTTAAACAACAACTGCGCCA
>CAZCYS010000217.1:0-2561 GCA_964502825.1 uncultured Hydromonas sp.
ACAACTTGGCTAAATTCATCGCGCTGCCGAATATTTTAGAAGTCTCCATCGGTCATGCGCTGATCGTGGAGTGCTTGGAGCAGGGCATGGATGCGACCATGCGCGGCTACATGAGTATTTTGGGTGAAAACGTGACATGATGCGCTGTTGCTGATTGAACACCGAGGTCAAATATGGATGAGTATCCGATTTATCAAAATACCACGGGTGCGCTTGAAGTGCGTTTTGATGCCAAAAATGATACGGTTTGGTTGCGGCAGGAGCAGTTGGTGCAACTGTTTGGTCGAACTCAGCCAGTCATTTCGCGGCATTTAAACAATGTGTTTGCAGAGGGTGAGTTGGATGAAAAAAGCAATATGCAAATTTTGCATATTGCTAATTCGGATAAGCCAGTCAAATTTTACAATTTGGATGTGATTATTTCCGTAGGCTATCGCGTCAAATCGCCAGAAGGTATACGTTTTCGCCAGTGGGCGACGCGCCTGATTAAAGAGCATCTGACGCGAGGCTATACCTTGAATCAGCAACGCTTGCAAAGCAATGCGCATGAGTTGCAAGCCGCATTAGAGCTGGTGCGTAAAGCCGCACAAAGCCCGGATTTACAGCTCGAAACGGGACGAGGTTTGATAGACATTGTGACACGCTATGCTCATGCATTTGTGTTGTTACAGCAGTATGATGAAGGATTATTGGTCGAGCCTAAAACCGAAGTGGGTGGCACGCTACCTACGACGGATGAAGCCCGCCAATTGCTGGCGGGACTCAAGCAGGATTTGATGCGTAAAGGCGAAGCCACTGAATTATTTGCGCGTGAACGTGGCGATGGTTTGGCCGCGTTGCTGGGAAATTTGGCGCAGAGCGTGTTTGGCGAGGCAGCTTATCCGAGCATTGAAGCCAAAGCGGCGCATTTGTTGTATTTTGTGATTAAGAATCATCCCTTTGCCGATGGCAATAAACGCAGTGGTGCGTATTTATTTGTCGATTTTTTGCATCGAAATGGACGGCTGATGGATGAGGCGGGTGTGCCGGTGATTAACGATGTGGGGCTGGCAGCCTTGGCCTTGCTCATTGCCGAATCTGCAGCTGAGCAGAAAGATACTATGATTAAATTGGTGATGAATATGTTGGCAGTGAAATAGGGTGGAATTCGAACGGACAATTTTGAATATACCTATTGAAAAGATTAAAGTGAGAATATCTATGATTCAAAAATTGCTGTTATTTATCGCGAGCTGGTTTTTTGTGGCGGCTGTTTCTGCACAAGAGTGCCAGCCTGAGCACATGCAATGGCTGGAGCGGATTCATCCGAATTTGAGCGTGACCAATACCCAAGGTGACGTCTTGCATTTGCCTGAATATTTTGAGGGGGTTCAATGCAAGGTTTGGCCGGCGATGCCGCAATTGCTGATCATGGCGAATGCGTGGCAAGGTGAGGAACGTGATGGTCTACGCTCGGGGGACTTGGAGGTTTTGTTGCTCGACAGCAAGACTGGTGCGTTAAAAAGCCGTTTTTACCAAGAGAATCAATTGGACTCTGATGCGATGTATGTCTCAGGTTTGACTATTGATACTGCGCCGTATCGGTTGGATGCGAACAATTTGAGCAATTTATCATTTGGCGTACGGGCGGATAGAAGCGGCTCATCCAGAGCCAATCCGTTTGGTAGTACAGACTTGACGCTGTTTGTTGTGGAAGGTTTGCGGTTGCAACCAGTTTTGAAGCAGTATGAGGTCACTACCTCAGGTGGCGAGTGGGATACGCGGTGTGCTGGAGTGTTTAATGAGATTGCATCTACCTTACATCTGCTGCCGACAGTACACAATGGGTTTTTTGATATTGAAGTACGCTCACGTCAACAAGTTGATCGCCAAAGCTATGACGTAAAAAACGACGATTGTCAGAGTCGGCAGGTGTTAGACAAAACGTTTAAAAACCGCCTTCAGTTTAACGGCACCGAATACACGCAAACAACCCGTGTTGAAGGTGTCGATTATTTCAAATTCACTCAAAATTGATCAGTTTTCAAAAATAGATAGATTTTAGATTTAGGAGTTGTAAATGCCAAAACGGACAGATTTAAAAAGCATCTTGATCATCGGCGCGGGGCCGATCATCATCGGACAGGCGTGTGAGTTTGACTACTCGGGTGCGCAGGCGTGTAAAGCCTTGCGCGAAGAGGGTTATCGCGTGATTTTGGTGAACTCCAATCCGGCGACGATCATGACCGACCCGGAGATGGCGGATGCGACCTATATCGAGCCGATCACTTGGGAAGTGGTGGAGAAAATCATCGAAAAGGAAAAGCCCGATGCGATTTTGCCAACCATGGGCGGTCAAACTGCGCTGAACTGCGCGCTGGATTTGCATCGTCATGGCGTTTTGGACAAACACGGTGTACAACTGATCGGTGCGTCGCCTGAGGCCATCGACAAAGCCGAAGACCGCATGAAATTCAAAGATGCCATGACCAAAATCGGTTTGGGCAGCGCCTTGTCCGGCATCGCGCACAGCATGGAGGAGGCGACTGCGGTACACGCGATGATCGCCAAAGAGAACAATA
>CAZCYS010000218.1:0-2546 GCA_964502825.1 uncultured Hydromonas sp.
GTCGAATTTGAATAGGGCATCGGCTGCAAGGTTGATGTTTTTAATCACTTTGAGCGGTGCGTTGCAAATCGGTTGGTGGCGGTTGATGATGTGACTTTGGCTCAGGCCTTTACTGAGCTCTTTGACTTGGTCTTCGCTCAGTACGCGTACCCCGAAGTCGGTGTCGTTGGTTTCGTATACTTGGAGGTATTGGGTGGTGCCCGCCGGTACGCTGAACAGTTGGTCTGCTCCGTGTAGGTTGGTCTCTGTCCGCGTATCAATGCGGATGGTTTGTTCGCCCGGACATACTAAGCTCTCTGAGTAGCGTTCCGGTGGCAAGGAGCCTATCACTCGGTCATTGATGAACACCGTCGGAGTGTGTTGGCTCGACGCTTCTTTACGCAGAAATACGATTCGCCCTATGTCTTCCGATATCCGTTCCGGTAGCGCTACCTTCGTCTCGCTTAAATAACCTCCCGTCGTCTTCACACGCGTAAAATCTGATGTGCTGCAGCCGAACATTAATAAACTTGTAGCTAAGGCCAAACTTTGGATAGCCCGCTTTAGATGGTTGATTCTCATCGTGAACCTCTGGTATATAAATACAATGGTAAGACGCCCAACAATTATATCAAAATATAATTTTTCCTGCTTGAGCGGCATCTATTTTGACGCATAGTAATAGGTATTCTTTACATTGTAAAGCATTTACAGCTCAATAACTTACGCCATGTTTACATCCAACTATTGGATTTAAGCATTATAGGAACGTTTAGAAATAGTAAACATCAATTTACTGAAGCTTATTGAATCTTAGGTAAACTTTTAAGTTCTTAGCGTGTACAAAATAATGAATGGTTAAATTAGCCTTGTGTAGACTGGACGCAACAAATGGGTATGTCTAATGATTAGGCTTTTGCTATACGGCAGTAACGTCAGTGAAGTCGCTTGATGCCACTGCTGTGTTCTTGTTTAGAATGTTTTATCCATGCGTTGCATGGAGCGGCGCGAGTCTGCTTGACCTGAGGTCATAACAACTTTGCCTTTTTGAGGTGATGAGGTATTGCGGATTTTGACATTGAGATTGTCACTGCCAATACTATTACCACTATACACTTGGTAATACTGCATCACGGTACGGACGTAGTTTTGTGTTTCAGCATATGGAGGAATGCGCCGATTGTATTTGTACACAGCGCCCTCGCCCGCGTTGTAAGCGGCGATAATCAGGTCGGGGCGACCTTGGAACATACGTGACAAATCGCGCAGATAGCGCACACCGGCGTAAATATTGCGATCCGGATTCATGAGTTGCTCGGCTGAAACGCCGTAGCGTGCTGCCGTCGGCGGGATCACTTGCATCAGTCCCATCGCATTTTTAGGCGAAATGGCGGAGGAGTTGAAGCCTGATTCTGCGGCCATCACAGCTTTGACCAAGTTGACATCAACCCCGTGTGCATTGGCATGTTTGCGAATGGTGGCTTCATAGCGCGCCAGGTTGGAGCTGTTGAGCAAACGGCGTTGCACCGCCGCCGATGCGCCGCCATAGCCATACACTTCAAGTCGGCCCAAATTGGTATCGGGCATTCCGACCGCTAATTTGATGTCGCTGTCCAGCACGGGACCGGCGTTGGCAAACAGTTGATAGCGCTCATCAATTTTTTGTAATGAGTAGTGTGGTACGCCCATTTCATCGACATAGACATACAGTCCGCCCAATACGCTGACTTCGCTATCAGCGGTTTTTTTCGCCTTGTTTTGCTCGGATGCGCGCTCAGAGGTGTTTTTGGCGGCTTTGGTGCTATTGACCACTTTGGCAGATTTTTCTGCTTTAGTCGGCGCGGCTGGCTGGAGCAAATCAGAGCGCGGATTCAGCACAATCACATCGTTGCCCAGACTCGCACCTGATGAGCTGTTGTTTGTAGCTGTTGGTATGGCGGACAAGGCCGGTGGCGTGGTTAAGTCATCATTCGCCGCTTCGTCCGCCCAAGCGCTTTGTCCAATAGACAAACCCAGCAAAATCGGGGTCAGCCATGTCCAGCGGAATTTCGGTATTACAATCATCATATATACTATTCATATCAAAAGAGATACGACAAGCCTACCAAGCAACCGTGGATTCAATGCGTGCATATCTCAAAAATGGGGTCTATTTCGCATTCTACCTTAAAAACAAATACTTAGGTTCAGTGACCGCATTTTATTGAGAGATATATACATTGATATTTGCGTATGCAATCACTCGTATTAAATGTCCGCCTGCGCCAAATTACCCTTTTCTTCCAGCCAAGCACGTCGCGCCGGTGACTCGGATTTGCCCATCAGCATGTGCATCATACTCTTGCTGTCGCCCTGATCGATCACCTGCGACAGGCGGCGCGTGTCAGGATTCATCGTGGTTTCCCACAGTTGTTCGGCGTTCATCTCGCCCAGCCCTTTGAAACGCGATACTTGCCAAGAGCCATCCTTCAAGCCGTCTTTGAGTAATTTGTCCTGCGTGCGGTTGAGTTCATCCACGTCGAGGCAATACACCTTCTGCGCCATTTTTTTGCCACGCGCCGGCACAT
>CAZCYS010000219.1:0-2546 GCA_964502825.1 uncultured Hydromonas sp.
ATCGCCGAAGACGCCGACCCTGCGCCCGCGCTCGCACAAATGCACAGCACCGTCAAACAACTCGAACGCCAACTGCACGAACAACTGCTGCAACGCTACCGCTTTTACGACAGCGACGTCGCTCCGACTGAAATCAACCTACAAGAATTTCAACAAGACCCGTTCGACACCGAAGTGCTCAAACAATACGGCATTCGCACCACCTCCGGCGCGGCCGCAGGCGCACTGGTTGGCCTCGGATTCGACGCCGCCACCGCAGGCACCTCGCTCGGAGTGGGCGCAGCCATCGGCGGCCTCATCGGCGGCATACTGTCCAACGCCGCCACCATCAGCGACAAACTACAAGGCATCCAAACCATCCACGTTGACCCCGCCACCATCACATTATTGGCAACGCGCGGCTTGGACCTGCTCGACGCCATCCAACACCGCGGCCATGCCTCACAAAACACAACGATTACTGTCACCGAACGCCAACCACCGTTCAAACCACACCAACTGCCTGCGCCACTAAAAAAAGCCCGCACCAAATCCCATTGGTCGAGCAGTAACGGTAAATCGGTGGAGCAAGCCCGCATGGCGCGCGCGGAAGCGGTGGAAGAATTAGCGAAAGAGTTGAAAAGATAAAAAAGGCGACAACCTATCGTCCACGCCTTAAACGATGAGACTCAGCCCGTAGGTCGGATACTTGTGTCCGACAAAAACGATACCATTCACTCATCGTACGCTATTTCAAACTCATCGCCACCACCCCAATCTGCGGGATAAGCGCCACTGCGCGCATACCATGAAACGACGAGTATTCCCAATTTATGACTTGATCCACATAACCGTGTTTTACCGGATTGAAATGCAGATCATCCAAATGCTGGGCAAAATCTACATCATCGCGGATGGTCTGCTCCCAAAATCGCTTTTGCCAGATATTTGGAAATTGATCTCGGCAATGATATTGGGTAAAACGCTTGATTTGCCGCCAACGCCCAAAATAATTAGCGTCATTTTCAGGCAATTGCCAAATGGTATGCAGAGATCGGGCAATAACACCCACGCAATAATTTCATGTTAGGCACATAAACGTTTTAGCGATTTTTAATCCCAGCTCAAAATCACTTTACCGCACTGCCCGCCTTCCATAATTTCAAAGCCTTTTTGGAATTCGTCGATGTGCATGCGATGGGTGATGATCGGAGACAGGTCGATACCGGAAATCAACATTTGTTCCATCTGGTACCACGTTTCCCACATTTCTCGACCGTAAATACCTTTTAAGGTCAATGCCTTAAAGATGATTTTCGTCCAATCCACGGTGGTCTCCTGCGGCAAAATGCCGAGCAAGGAGATTTTCGAGCCGTTGTACATATTGTCAATCATGCCTTCAAACGCTTTGGGCGAGCCGGACATTTCGAGGCCAATGTCAAAACCGTGCATACCGAGTTGCTTCACCGCACCTTCAATCGTTTCGCCTTTGGCAGGATTGACGGTGAGCGTCGCGCCCATTTTTTTGGCTATCTCTAATCGGTAATCACTCAAATCGCTGACCACGATGTGGCGCGCCCCGGCAAAGCGACACACCGCCGTGGCCATCGAGCCGATCAGCCCTGCGCCGGTAATCAATACGTCTTCGCCAATCAGCGGAAAGGATAATGCGGTGTGCGTGGCGTTGCCAAACGGGTCCATGATGGCGGCCATTTCGTCAGATACCCGATCGTCCAGATGTATGACGTTTTCCGCCGGTATCACAAGGTATTCGGCAAATGCGCCGTCGCGATTCACGCCAACGCCGATGGTGTTTTCACAAACATGCAGTTTGCCACGGCGACAGTTGCGGCAGTGGCCGCAGGCAATGTGTCCTTCGCCGGTAACGCGATCGCCGACATGGATATTTTTCACGCCGCTACCGACTTCGGCGACGACTCCGGAATATTCATGGCCGATGATCATGGGCGTTCGGATGGTTTTTTGCGACCAGTCGTCCCATTTGTAAATGTGCAGGTCTGTACCGCAAATCGCGGTTTTTTTGATTTTGATTTTGACGTCGTTGATCCCGACCGTTGGCTCGGGTACATCATCCATCCAAATGCCTTTTTCGGCGTATTTTTTAACCAGTGCTTTCATGTGTTTGTCCCTGTTTTTATAGAATATTCATCTGTTTGGCCACTTGGGTAAACGCCTTAATGCACGCGTCCAAATGCGCCGTTTCGTGCGCCGCTGAGATTTGTACCCGAATGCGCGCCTGCTCTTTCGGCACGACCGGATAGTAAAAACCGATGACGTAAATGCCTTCATCGAGCAACCGTGTGGCCATCTCCTGCGCGACTTTGGCATCGTACAGCATCACCGCACAGATTGCGGATTCGGTCGGCTTGATGTCAAAACCAGCGGCCTTCATGCGTTCGACAAAATACGCGGTGTTGCGATGCAATTTGTCCTGCAAGGCGTGACTCTCATCCATCATTTCAAACATGCGCACGCCTGCGGCAGCAACCATCGGCGGAATCGAGTTGGAAAACAAATACGGGCGCGAACGCTGACGCAGCAGGTCA
>CAZCYS010000220.1:0-2536 GCA_964502825.1 uncultured Hydromonas sp.
AGATTGGCGTGGCCGAGCATTTCCTGCACCGCACGCAGATCGCCGGAGGACTGCAAAATATGCGTGGCAAACGAGTGGCGCAGCATGTGCGGATGCACATGTACGGGCAGACCCAGCGCCTGCGCGTATTTGCCCAGACGCAACTGCACCGAGCGCGTGGTCAGGCGCGTGCCGTTTTGTCCGATGAACAGCGCGGGCGTTCGCGCAGCACCTTTGACCGTGGCGCGCACATCCAGCCAACTGCGCACCGCCTGCGTCGCCAGTTCGCCCACCGGCACGATACGCGGCTTGCTGCCTTTACCCAGCACATGCACCTGCAATTCGGTTAAATCCAGCCAACCGTCGCCCTGCTGCTCGCTCGGCGTATGTTGATTCGGCGGCACGATATCAAGCGCGACGATTTCCGACACACGCAAACCAGAGGAATACAATAGTTCAATCAATGCATGATCACGCGCCAGCAATTCAGGTTTAACGCCCTGCAAACCCGCTGCGGCGGTATTTGTCCCCGCCAAGCGCACCGCATCATCGACCGATAGCGCTTTGGGTAGGGATTTGGCGGCTTTGGGTGCGCGAATACCTTGCACCGGATTGAGCGCCAGACCGCGCTCAAGCACCATCCAACGAAAGTACGAGCGCCAGCTTGACAGATAGCGCGCAATGCTTTTCGGACTGTGCGCTTGACTGTGCAGCTGCATGATCATCTGCCGAATATGATGTGGCGTGAGCGCATGAACCTCGTGCCATTGATTTTTTTGAGCCATCTGCATGAGCAGATGCAGATCGCGCGCATAGTTTTCGCAGGTTTTGGTGGACAAATGCTTTTGCAACGCAACCCATTGCAAGTAGCTTTGCATGGATTCGGGCAAGGTGCGTGCGAGCGATTCGGCCACCGTGCTCATGAATTTAGGAACCTACCACCGGCTGTTGCAAGCGGCTGAGCGCCGAGCCGACCATCACACCGATATTCTGTAAAAAGTGCGTGCCCATGTCAGGCGTGAAGCGTTGCGCGTCATCCGCGCCGAACAGCAATACGCCCAAACATTCAAACCGTCCCGCGCGCAAGCCCCACAGCGGCACGATTGCGAGCGATGCGACTTGGCCGCTGGGGCTTTGCTTGGCCAGCAAACCCTCGATTTCAAATCCCTTGCACGGACCGCAATACGGCGTGCGCAGGCTGTTGGCAAACACCACCACGCTATCCGACCAGCCTTGCGACGCGGGGTAAAACATGCTGCGCGTGCGCTCGTCCCAGACCATGACCTGTACCGCATCCAAAGCAAAATGACTGCGCAAATCCTCGGCGATCAGTGCAGGCAATTCCTCTGCCGTCACTGCGGCCAACCAGCTCGACACCAGCGAAAATAATTTGTCGTGATTTTTTTGATTGTGCGTGGCCTGCACCAATAATTGCTCCAAACGCGCCTGATGCTGATCGGCCTTGTCGCGCAGCACATGCGCCTGCCAGTTTGCCATCGAAATCACATTGCCATTTTTCTGCGTGGGCAAGGACAATTTCGCCAGAGAATCCGCGTAGTCGCTGAAAAATTCGGGGTGCGATTGCAAATACGCCAGCACCTCGCTCGCCAACATCGGCGATTCACCACCCAGTGCCTCGACGCCACTGTCCAATGCATCCATTTCATCCGCCATCGTCATTGTTTTGATTGATTCTCTGCTGCTCATTTGTTCTCTAACCTATTGATAATCATTAAATTTTAATTCAAATTGATGCGCTTGAATGACACCTAAGCAACATTCACCGTGCCATCAAACACCAGCACCGCAGGCCCTGTCATCATGACCGGCGCATCCGCGCCCGCCCAAGCGATGCTCAGAGCACCACCGCGCGCCGTCACATGCACGGGCGAATCGAGCAGGCCACGGCGAATACCGGCCACGACCGCTGCGCAAATGCCCGTACCGCAAGCCAACGTCTCGCCTGCACCACGCTCGAACACGCGAATGTGTACATCATGACGATCATTCACCTGCATGAAACCGACGTTGACCTTTTTCGGAAACATCGGATGGCTTTCCAAAAAGGCGCCTTCGTGCTGCACCGCTGCGGTGTCAATGTGCTCCACCACCTGCACCGCGTGCGGATTCCCCATGGAAACCAAGGACAGCCAGTGCGTCTGCCCGGCAAACGCCACGCCGTACAGCGTATCCTCGCCCATCGTTTGCGTTGGCAAACCTTGAACCCAAGCAGGTAAATCCTCCGGCGCAACGCGTGGCGCGCCCATATTCACGGTGACGGTATCGTCGTCATTCAGTTTCAATCGCATCACTTGGCCGGTGCACAGATGCACGCTGACCTCGCGTTGATCGGTCAAACCCTTTTCCACCACAAATTTGACAAAGCAGCGCGCGCCATTGCCGCAGTTTTCAACCAATGAGCCGTCCTGATTATAAATCGTATACTTAAAATCCACGTCCGCCACATCGGACTTTTCCACCAGTAAAATCTGATCCGCGCCGATGCCAAAATGCCGATCGGCCAAATCGCGCCACATGCGCGGCGTAATGCCCGACA
>CAZCYS010000221.1:0-2522 GCA_964502825.1 uncultured Hydromonas sp.
ACGCTCCCGTTGATTTAGCGGCCTCACCGCGCCATCAACAGCTTTCAATCTTTTGTTGAGAATACCGCACTGCACTGTCTAACAGAACTTCTCAAGCAAAAGGTTTGTAAATCTCCGAAAACGGGATTAAAAATTCAAAACGAGCGCATATATAAAAAGCACCGCACTCATCAGCTACGCTTATTCTATCATAAGCCTAAGCTAATGATAGACTAAAGATAAACTAAAAACAACGGCATCACACAATATCGGATGCCGTTGCTGAATCATAACTTAACGCGCTGCCAAATCAGGCACATCACGTTTGGTCGCGCCGACGAACAACTGACGCGGACGACCGATTTTGTACTCAGGATCGGTGATCATTTCCGTCCACTGTGCAATCCAGCCGGACATGCGCGCGAGCGTGAAAATGCCAGTAAACAACTCGGTCGGAATACCCAAAGCGCGCTGAACGATGCCGGAGTAAAAATCGACGTTCGGATAAAGTTTACGTTGAACGAAATACTCGTCGTTCAGAGCGATTTTTTCCAGCTCCATCGCCAAGGCAAACAAACGATCATTTTCCAAGCCCAGCTCTTTCAGCACTTCGTAGCAAGTTTCGCGCATCAGCTTGGCACGCGGATCGTAGTTTTTGTACACACGGTGACCAAAGCCCATCAAGCGTACGCCCGCTTCTTTGTTCTTCACTTTTTCCATAAATGGCTTGACATTTTCCACCGTGCCGATTTCTTCGAGCATGGTCAAGCAAGCCTCATTCGCGCCACCATGCGCTGGCCCCCACAAGCACGCGACACCGGCCGCCGCAGCCGCATACGGGCTGGTACCGGATGAGCCACACAGACGCACCGTCGAAGTTGATGCATTTTGCTCGTGATCGGCGTGCAAGGTGAAAATGCGATCCACCGCACGCTCCAATACCGGATTCACCACATAATCCTCAGTCGGCACGGCAAACATCATGCGCAGGAAATTACCGGCATACGACAAGTCATTGCGCGGATAAACAAATGGTTCGCCGATGGAATATTTATACGCCATTGCCACTAAGGTCGGAATTTTCGCAATCAAACGATGCGCCGCAATCGTGCGGCTTTCGGCACAACTGTTGTCCGACGGGTAAAACGCACTCATTGCACCGACAGATGCGGTCAATACCGCCATTGGGTGCGCATCACGACGAAAACCTTTCAAGAACGATGCCATCTGCTCATGCACCATGGTGTGATGCATGATGTCATGTTTGATGAATTTTTCTTTCTGCTCTTTGTTCGGCAATTCACCGTTCAATAGCAAATAAGCCACTTCCAAGTACTCGCATTTTTCCGCCAATTGCTCAATCGGATAGCCGCGGTACAGCAACTCACCTTTATCACCGTCAATATAAGTAATACTGGAATTGCACGAAGCCGTTGACATAAAACCCGGATCGTAGGTAAATTTTCCTGTTTGACCATACAGCTTGCGAATATCAATCACGTCCGGACCAATCGAACCGCCGTAGACGGGAAACTCAACCGAAGGCGAACCATCCGCAAATGACAAAGTTGCCGTACTTTTCGTTACCAAGCTCATACCATCCTCCTTTTATATCAATCAATTAGCAAACCGTATTACCCCTTAAACCACGCGCAGCAAGGCCAAAACCTCATCAGCCTGACGCATATCGTTCTCATCCATCATGTGCTCGGCGGGATCAACATCCTTCAGCTCCTTGCGCCCCATGATCAAGGCAAACAACTCGTCGTCCGACAAATCCAGCAATAAATCCAAACCATATACCTGCTCATCGCTCAGGTTCGGATATGCATCAAAAAAGCGCGTCATGACAATGTCATTCTCCAGCAGACCGCGTTTGGCGCGCCAGAGCAAACGTGCACGACGCACCGAGTCTTCCACTGCATTTTTCGCCACTGCGCCCAAAGGTACTGCCTTTTCGGATGAACTCATAAAAAACCTCGTCTATTATTCTATTCATAAGCACAAATTACTTGTTTTCTGTCACCGTATCACATCACCATAGACAGCAAACAAGCGACCTATTTCATAGGGATTATAAGGCAAAAGTTTACTTAAAAAGCCACATTTTTCCCCAGAGGAAACACTGCAAATATTAAAAACTCAAAGACATCTACACGTTTTAATCATATTCTTCGAAAAAACGCACTGTTTTTGCCAAAACCATACCCAAACGAACATTCGCCCGACTCAAACTTACGCTTGACTTACTACTAACACACGTGAACTTACACTCATCTTACGATAAATCCATAAAAATTCTAAATATGCAGCTTCAACCAAAATAATGATTGAAATATTCATAAAGGCGTCACTATAATGCGAACGTTTTCATATTTTAATTAGAACTTTCAACCAATCGCTCTACCACACAATTGTTTAAGGAGATGATGCATCATGTCACTAAAAAAGGTCTTGAGACAAAAAATTGAGGCGCACCGTCCTCGTACCACTCGCTTGATGAAAGAATTCGGCAAAGTCAAAATTGACGAAGTCACGATTGA
>CAZCYS010000222.1:0-2500 GCA_964502825.1 uncultured Hydromonas sp.
GTATTTGACGCCATCGCCTCGGCGCAGGCCAAACAATTGGACGTGGTCATTGCCGACACAGCCGGACGTCTGCCCACGCAACTGCACCTGATGGACGAATTGAAAAAAGTCAAACGCGTGGCCGACAAAGCCCTGCCCGGCGCACCGCACGAAATCATCCTCGTACTGGACGGCAATATGGGGCAAAACGCATTGGCGCAGGTCAAAGCCTTTGACGAAGCCATCGGACTGACCGGCCTGATCATCACCAAACTCGATGGCACGGCCAAAGGCGGCGTACTCGCCGCACTCGCGGTCGAGCGCAACTTGCCGGTGTACTTCATCGGCGTGGGCGAAGGCGTGCAGGATTTACAAACCTTCGACGCCGAGGAGTTTGCACAGGCGTTGCTGGGAGAATAACGATGCCCCGTTTGATCAAACGGTGGGCCGCTCTGACTTATTGCTTCTTGCTTTGCATCGTAACCCCAGCGCTATATGCACAAGATCAATCAAATGATTGGCAACCCAGCGAAGGATTGGTTGATTATTTTGTGCAGGATCATCAATTAGATCATATACAAGCCTACAAAACAGCATCTGCCACCGAGATAAACTGCTCTGACCTCATGGGGCAAGACGCGAAATTAATGCAAGCAGTCATTCAAGTCAGTCATGATTCGGAGTGGGGCGAGCGCCGCGTATTGGTATTGGAAAAAATGTCAGACTGGTTCTCCACCGAGGCAGGCAAAAATATTCTTTTACGTCAAAAAGCGCTGCTCAATAGCTCAATGAGCGCCCATGCAATTGCTCATGAAAGAGAATTATTGAATATCGAGTTAGAAAAAACGCTTGATTTGTATCCCTCTGAGTTGGATTTTTTGCTGAATACCATTCCCTCTGACAATACAAGGTCTACAATGCGCTTAACGAAGGCGCTCATTGACTTTATTGATCGCCATGAGCATTGCGCCCAAGCGCTGTTAATTCATTATCCTGACAAACCCACCTTATGATTAAAAACGGACAAATTTTAGCCACCGTCGATATGGGCTCCAACAGTTTTCGCCTCGAAATGGCGCGGCTGGAGCATGGTCAACTGGTGCGCATTGATTACTACAAAGAACCGGTGCGCCTCGGTGCGGGCTTGGACGAAAATGGCAATCTAACACCGGCAGCCATTGCTCGCTCGGTTGAATGTTTGGAGCGTTTCGCCGAACGTTTGCGCGGCGTAGCGCCGTATGCGGTGCGCGCGGTGGCAACGCAAAGTTTGCGCAGTGCGAAAAACCCCGAGGATTTTCTCAAACCGGCACAGGCCGCGCTCGGCTACCCGATCGAAATCATCGCGGGGCGTGAGGAAGCACGATTGATTTATCTGGGCGTATCACACGATTTACCGAAGGACGGCGAGCATCGTTTGGTGGTGGACATTGGCGGCGGCTCGACCGAGGTGATTCTGGGCAGCAATTTCACGCCGCATGAGTTAAATTCATTTCGCATCGGCTGCGTATCGCACACGCTCAAATTTTTCCCTGACGGTCGCCCGACCAAACGCTCATTTGAAAAGGCGGTCATTGCGGCATCGGCAACCTTTGAAGAGGGCAAAGCCGCCTTTGGCGCGCAGCACTGGAAATACGCGGTCGGCTCATCCGGCACGATCGAGACCATCGCCGAATTGTGTGTGATGCTGAACAAAGACAGTCCGGGCAAAGAACACACAACCTATCCGATCACGCGCGAACGCATGAATCAACTGGTACAACTGATGCTCAACAAAGAGCCGAGAAAATGGCCGTTCGCCGACACCATGCGCGAGCAACGCGCGCAGGTTTTGGCCGGTGGTCTGGCGGTGTTGATGGGGCTGTTTCACGCGCTGGACGTGCAGGAAATGCGTCCGTGTTACAGCGCGTTGCGCCAAGGCGTGATGATCGATTTACTCGAACAATTGCGTGGCGGCAATACGCGTCTGGACGTGCGCAAGCAAACCATGATGCGCCTGATGAAACGTTACAGCGTGGATATGACGCAAGCGCAGCGCGTGCATGCATTGGCAATGGCACTGTATGCGCAAATCGCACCCGACGCCGACGATTTGGCGCGCCAACGCCTCAGTTGGGCGGCGATGACACACGAGATCGGCATGGCGGTGTCGCACGACGGCTACCACCGTCACGGCGCGTATTTGATGGCGAATACCGATTTGGCGGGCTTTTCACGCTTTGCGCAAAGTTATTTGGCGGATTTGATTGGTGCGCAAGTCGGTGGTCTGCGCAAACACAGCGCGATTTTGAGCAGCAACGTTGATTTCCCCGCGCATGTGTTGTGCTTGCGGCTGGCGGTGATTTTGGCGCATGCGCGCGTGGACATTGATTTGCCACAAGCGCCGCTGAAATTCAAAAACCAAAAAATCCAATGGCAGATTGAACGCCCGTGGCGCGAAGCCCATCCGCTGACCAGCTATTTGATCGATGAAGAATGGCGCGCGTGGGATAAAGTTGGATTTAAAGCCCAAGCATAGTCATTA
>CAZCYS010000223.1:0-2458 GCA_964502825.1 uncultured Hydromonas sp.
CTGGCATGTTGCGTTTGTTTTTATCGGTCGTGTAGAAGTGACCGGTACCTGCAGTGGATTCGAGTTTGATTTTATCGCGCATGATGGTTCTCCTTAGATTTCGCCACGGGCACGCAAATCGGCCAATACGGCGTCGATGCCGTTTTTATCGATGGTGCGCAAAGCGGCGTTTGATACGCGCAAACGCACGTAGCGGTTTTCTGACTCTACCCAAAAACGACGGCTTTGCAAGTTTGGCAAAAAGCGACGTTTGGTTTTATTGTTCGCGTGAGAAACATTGTTCCCAGACATTGGGCGTTTACCCGTTACTTGACATACGCGTGCCATGAAAGTTCCTTTGATGCTTGTGAATATGACCCGATGGCGGTTAAATCGTTGTTTTGGTGTCGCGTAGTCGAGACGACTGCTTAGAACAACGTGAACGACTCAAGTCAAAGTGATTCGGTTAATTTAAAGGTTCGCACACTTCGCCGGTGAATCTGTCCAGCCCTCAGTGAATTCGCGTACGATGAATGTACGTATTGCCGCGACTGTAGGGTGAATATGGCAAAAAGTGTTTCCAGAACGCGCAATTATACGGGAATTTGGTTTTGAAAACAAGTGCTTCGTCGCGTTCGTGCTGAAAGTGTGGCGATATTGGCATAGGATTTGATCCAAATACGCATCAATACATGGGGCGGTGCTCAAAATAATGTGCTTATACAGCCGTTTTCGGCCAGACTGTACGGCGTTTGCCCGTCGGCAACAATGAAGTGGTCAATCAAGTACAGCCCAAGCGGGCGTAGGTGCTCTTGTAATGCCTGAGTGGTATGAATGTCGTCTTCGGACGGCTGTGCGCTGCCATTCGGATGATTGTGCGCGAGGATGATGGCGTGGGCATTCACGCTCAGTGCGCGTTGTACCAGCGTGCGTACATGCAGATTGAGCGTGGTCGGCGTGCCCTCGGATAGGGTTTCGATGTGTATCAGTCGCAGTGATGGGTCGAGAAACAGGGCGATGCATTGCTCGCTCGCGGCGTTGCGTAAATGCAATTGAATCAGGGTTTTGAGTGCGGGCAAATCGGCGATGACCGTGTGTTGGCTGGCGCTGTCGGCGAGTGCGCGGCGGCTCATTTCAAATACGGCTTGCAGTTGCACATATTTGGCTTGTCCCATGCCTTTGATTTGCGACAATTCGTCCAAAGGCGCGGCGAACAGTTGCGCCAGCGTACCGAAATGTGTGATCAATTCTTGTGCCAAATCGACCGCGCTTTTGCCGTGAACGCCCACGCGCAGGAAAATTGCGAGTAGCTCGGCATCGGTCAAGGCTCCGGCGCCGCTGTTGAGCAATTTCTCGCGCGGTCGGTCGTGAACAGGCCAATCGGTGATGGACATATCGTTTATAATCCTGCTGTGAAAATAGGGCGAGTGAGTTGTGTTGCGCTGCCTTTATGATTCAATGACTTTTTAGAAATCGGACGGGTTCCGTGTCTCTTTTTTACAGGATTAAACACCAATGTCAGAGTTTAAGCAAGCCATTGAGGCGCATTCGCACGTGACGTTGCATTACCGCTTGGCGGTTTTGGATGCCAATGGGCAGGAAATCAGCGATTTTTTAACGACGTTTAACGGCAATCCGGCAACGGTCGCCGTCGGTCAGGCACAGCTCGCGCCGTTTATGGAGGAGAAACTGCTGGGTTTGAGCGAGGGTGCGCATGAGGTATTTGACCTGGCGGCGGATGAGGCGTTTGGCGACTATAACTCGGAACTGCGCCAAGTGGTTTCGCGTCAGTTGTTGCTCGAGGGCAATCCGCAGGTAGATACTTTTGGCGAAGGCGATTTCGTGGAATTTGCCATGCCGAACGGTTACCGTATGAGCGGGCAATTCATGGGCTGGAACGACGATAAAAGTGGCGCGGTGGTGGATTTTAACCACCCATTGGCGGGCAAGCCATTGCGTTTAGAATTCAAAGTGATTGGGGTGTTGTGATGTCAGATAAATCATCCATGATGCAGGACGCATCTATTGTATTGGCACAGCCGCGCGGATTTTGCGCCGGTGTTGATCGCGCCATCAGCATTGTCGAGCGCGCATTGGAGCAATTCGGCGCGCCGATCTATGTGCGCCACGAAATCGTTCACAATAAATATGTTGTGGATGATTTGAAAAACAAAGGCGCGGTGTTTATCGAGGAGCTGCACGAAGCACCCGATGGCAGCACTGTGATTTTCTCCGCGCATGGCGTATCGCTGGCGGTGCGTGCCGAAGCGCAACGACGCGATTTGCATATTTTCGATGCGACGTGTCCGTTGGTGACCAAGGTACACGTCGAGGTCAAGCGCATGCGCGAGCGCGGCTTTGAAATCATCATGATCGGCCACAAAGGGCATCCGGAAGTGGAAGGCACGATGGGGCAGGTCGCGGACGGTATTTATTTGGTCGAAACCGAAGCGGACATCGCCAAATTGCAGGTGAAAAC
>CAZCYS010000224.1:0-2447 GCA_964502825.1 uncultured Hydromonas sp.
TTGACACCGAGGCACAATGCTGGATTCAAACGCTGAAAACCGCCGGTCGCACCGAGCAAGGTTTCTCCGTCCGCCACGAGTGGGAAGTCAAACTGCCGTTGGACAATGCCGATGCGAGCGTTACGCCGAATTGGCGTTTCGACCTATTTGCAGCCGATGCACAGGCGTATTTGCATGAGATTGCCGATGCGCTGCATCCCGTGTTTCACACCGATTTTCAGCGTGATATTTTTGATTACCAATTAGGTGGCAATCATTTTGAATTCGCACTGGATCGCGGCGAAGTTCGGCTCGCTGATGAGCGCAACAGCGCCACCCGCTTGATCAAAGATATGGAAATTGAATTCATTCAGGGCGATTTAGACGCCATGCAAGCGCTGGCCGAACGCGCGCAAACCGCGCTCAACGCGACACCACAAACATTGAGCAAGGCAGCGCGTGGTTATACACTCATGTTGTAAAAAGCCTCATAAATTGGACACTGATAAAAAAACGCACCACTTCGGGTGCGTTTTTTACCATCATCGAGCACGAACGAATTACCGAACTGCGAGAATATCGGAAACGCGAATCAATTCCGGATCCAAGGTATGCGATTTTTTGATCGCATCGGTCAGTGAAGTATAAGCCACTTGATCACCCAAAATACCGGCCATCACACCGGTTTTACCGGCCAGCAGACCTTCGACCGCTGCCACGCCCAAACGGCTGGCCAATACACGGTCGGCGCAGGTCGGCGAGCCACCCCGTTGCAAATGTCCCAAAATCGTCACGCGCAGATCGTAGTGCGGTGCTTTTTCACGCACTTGCTTGGCGATTTCATGCACGTTGCCCTCTTCGCCGCATTCGGCCACCACCACCATAGAGGCGACTTTACCCGCTTGCGAACCGCGTTCCAAGGATTCAAACAGTTTATCCAAATCGAGGCTTTCCTCAGGAATCAGAATGTCTTGCACCCCGCCGGCGATCCCGCCGTTCAATGCCAAAAAGCCCGCATCGCGCCCCATCACTTCGATCAAAAACAGTCGGTTGTGCGAGGTCGCAGTATCGCGGATTTTATCAATCGCTTCAACCACGGTATTGAGCGCGGTGTCGTAGCCAATCGTGCTGTCCGTGCCAAAAATATCGTTGTCAATCGTGCCCGGCAAACCGATGACCGGCACGCCGAATTCTTTCCAGAACAACTCCGCACCGGTGAACGAGCCGTCACCGCCGATCACCACCAAAGCGTCCAAATTATTTGCTTTGAAATTTTCGTAGGCTTTGACGCGCCCTTCGTATTCGTAGAACTCTCTACAGCGTGCCGAATGCAGCATCGTGCCACCGCGATGGATAATCCCTTTGACATCGCGCGGCCCCAATTCAATCATTTCATTATCGACCAAACCTTTGTAACCTTGTTCAATCCCAACCGAGGTTAAACCGTAGTATGCGGCGGCGCGCACCACCGCGCGGATGGCTGCATTCATACCCGGCGAGTCGCCACCGGAAGTCAGAACCCCAACGCGTTTAATTGAATTTGCTGGCATAATGATGACCTTCTTTTGATGTGGGTTGAAAAATCAATGCACATTTTACTCTAAATACGTGGCAGATTGATGATAAAGCCGCCCCCATTTCCGTAAAAACTTTCTGTTTTTAATGAATTTGTGTGTAATCTTAATTAATTTCAAAATTTTCCACTACAGAAACCGTTATCATTTATGAAACATTACTAAAACCGATCGGAACCAGCCTATGCATCCTGCTCACATTCTATTCTCCGACAGCACTGCGCCACGCAGTTTATCCCCTGTTGAACACTACGCAGGCAATGAGCGTTTCATCGAAAAAGCCTTGGCCAAGCAGCTTGAATTGGGCGGCCTGATTGACGTCACGCTGGATTTGGAAGATGGCGCAAGCGTCGGCTCTGAATCCGTGCAAACACGATTATTCGGTGACATATTGGCCAGCGAACGCAATCGTTTCGGACGCATTGGCGTGCGTGTACATGACCCTGAACACGCGCATTTTCAAGCGGATATCGAGCAAGTATTGCAATCGGGCAAACGCGCGCCCGCCTACTGGATGGTGCCGAAAATCACCGGATTGGCGCAGGCGCAGCGTGCCATCGCCATCATCAGTGCCGTACATCAGCAGCACGCTATCCCAATGGCACCCATTCACATGCTGATCGAAACGCACGGTGCGCTGCACGATGTATACGACATCGCCGCATTGCCTGAAGTGGAAAGTTTATCGTTCGGCCTGATGGATTTCGTGTCTGCACACCACGGCAGCATTCCCGCCAACGCCATGACCAGCCCGGGACAGTTTGATCATCCGATGGTGGCGTATGCCAAACTCGCCATCAGCCGTGCCTGCGCCGCCCATGGCAAAGTGGCCAACCACAATGTCACCACCGATTACAAAACCACCGGAGCCGCCTTTGCCGATGCGCGCCGCGC
>CAZCYS010000225.1:0-2444 GCA_964502825.1 uncultured Hydromonas sp.
CGCACGAACAACTCTTCATTGTTCGCATACACACTGCTCCAAGTGTCATTGTGCTTGATCACCACCATATTGCCGTAACCGCGCAGGCTGTTGCCCGCGTAAATCACTTCACCGCCAGACGCCGCTAACACCGGCGAACCACGATCGCCGCCAAACACCACGCCTTTGGTCAAGTTGCCGTCAAAATTGCGGATGATGGAATTGCTCGATGGCCAGTTCCACACGACATTATTGGTGATGGTGGTATTGACCTTGATTTCAGGATCGTTAATGGTCGCTTGCGCACGACCCGACGTCGGCGCTGGTGTTGGCGCCGTCACCGATGTTGAGCCGGAAGCATTCGGACGCACACGCAGACGCCAACCGACCTCCAGATAATCGGGGTTGGTCAAATTATTCCATGCCATCAAGTTCGATACACTCACCCCGTTTGCGCGCGCAATTAGCGACAAGGTGTCACCCGAACGCACCCGATACATGCCAGCACCATCGGCCTTACGCGAGACCGAAGTGCCCGACGTCGGCGTGGTGGTACAAGCAGACAAGCCCATCGTTCCGACCACGGCGATCAAGGTCGCCTTTGCGATTAAATTTTGTATGCGCATCATTTCAACTCCTATTTTTGTGTACTCTGAGTACCCTGTAACAACGGCACAAAGTGCACCGCATCCAAAAACTCGTTCCGCCACTCACGCAAAGACACACGCGTGATGCGAACCAACTGCTGAAATTGTTGAGCGCCGCGTTGATTGACCACCAAAGGAGCCACCAACACACCGCCCACGCGTAATTGTTCTAATAAATCCTGCGGAATGGCCAATCCGGCCGCAGCCATGACGATGCCATCAAACGAGCCAACTTCCGGCCAACCGGCCAAACCATCGCCAAAGCGCAAATTCGGCTCAGAGAGCAAAACGCTTTGCACCTTCGCCAAGTTGACCTGCGCCAAACGATACAACGGCTCAATGCGCTCAATCGAATACAGCTCGCGCACGAAACATGCTAACACGGCAGATTGATAGCCGCAACCCGTCCCCACTTCTAAGATACGCTCACAGCGCCCGCCCAACTTGAGCGCACCCTCGCGCAACAAGCCCAACATGCGCGCCACCGTGGACGGATGCGAAATCGTCTGCTCATAACCAATCGGCAACGCATCATCGTCATACGCCCGCAAATAAAACGCCTCATCGACAAACACATGGCGCGGCACACGCGCCATCGCCGCCAAAACCACCTCATCGCCCAAACGCAAGCGGCGCAAAGCCTCCACCATCTGCGTGCGAGATTTACTCAAAATCTCCGGATGCGCACGCCAATCGGCCGACGTACTGCGCAAAGTACCCTCGCGCATAATCGAATACAAATGCTCCGTGGGTCTGGGCGCAAACGACATCGGCTTGACCGGCATCGCCTGCCGACGCGCCTGCGCGCTCGACCACGCGCGCTGCACTTCGCTCAAATGCTCGAATTTAGGCTTCTTCTTATTCACAGCGCACCCGATTCACCCATGATTTTACAGCGTCAAATCCGCCAGCAAACCGCTCACACCCTGCAACTGCGTATAGCCCGTCAAATCAATTTGCAACGGAGTGATCGAAGTTTGACCGTGCTCCACCGCATAAAAATCCGTGCCTTCATCACCATCCTTCACCGCACCCGCCGCGCCGATCCAATACATCGTCTCGCCCCGCGGATTCTCAAAGCGGTGCAAATCCTGCGCCGCATGACGACGCCCCAAACGCGTGATCGCCACACCATTGGTCTGCAACTGGCTAAACGGCAGATTCGGAATATTCACATTCCACAAAAACGCCTGACGCAAACCATGCAGATTTTTCGCCAAAACCAACTGCACAATCGCCCGCGCCACCTGCGCCGCATCCTCGATATGCGCCCAACCACGCTCCACTTGCGAAAACGCAATCGACGGCACGCCCAACATCAGCCCCTCCATCGCCGCCGCCACCGTACCCGAGTACAGCGTATCGTCGCCCATGTTCTGACCATTATTGATGCCCGAAATCACAATGTCCGGCTTCACATCAAAAAAACCCGTCGCCGCCAAATGCACACAATCAGTCGGCGTACCCGACACCGAATAAAAACCATTGCTCGACTGGCGCACGCCCACCGGTCGCCCGAGCGTCAACGAATTCGACGCACCCGAACAATTCTGCTCCGGCGCCATCACCACCACATCGCCCAAATCCTTCACCGCCTCGTACAAAGCCTCGATCCCCGGCGCGTGATAGCCATCATCGTTAGAAACCAAAATTCGTGTCATACCCATCCCGAAAAATATTAAAAAGCCCTCATCCGCATCCGAACCACCCGCTCAAGCTTGAACAAAAACCCGTCACTATAAACAGCCCGACCACGGCGCAACAGCCGTATTATAAGGCATGCGCTTTGCTTTACAGTAAAAAACCGATATAATTGCC
>CAZCYS010000226.1:0-2401 GCA_964502825.1 uncultured Hydromonas sp.
CAACGTTTCCAATTCCAGATTGGTACCTCGTTCTAATCTGCTATGATGCAGGCTGTATCTGTTTAATGTATATGAATGAACATGATGATAAAGGTGGAAGTGATGAATGCAAGAAAATGGACGAATAAATGGGCAACTCAAAAAGTCGCGGTTGGTTTGGCGATCGCTTTGGCGCTTCCGTCTTTTTCGGCGATGGCTCAGGACTTCAAGGTTGGTTATGTGAGCTTGGATCGACTGCTGGCCGAATCGGCGCCTGCAAAAAATGCCCGCGCGACTTTGGATAAAAACTTTAAATCGCGCGAGCGCGGTTTGGAGCAAAAGGCCGCAGACATCCGCAATAAGCAACAGGTTTATGAGAAAGATTTCCCCAAGTTGACTGATGAGCAACGCGCACAACGCGAAGCCGAAATCGGCAAGGCGGTGGAAGCGTTTGACACCGAGCGTACCGCATTTGAGACCGAATTGTCGCAAGCACAAAATAAATTGTTGCAAGATTTGCTCAAAAACGCCAATACGGTGATTCGTGACATCGCAGAAAAAGATGGCTATGATCTGGTGGTGCAAGAAGCGGTGTACATCAAACCGCAATACGACATGACCCAACGTGTATTGGAACGTTTGAAATAATACAATCTAAGTGTGAGCCATTTTGATCAAAACAATCAACGATGGCTCATGCGGGAAAGTCAGGTAGATGAGTACGGTAACTTCATTCAAGCCAGTGTTGGTTCAACCACAAGCACTGGCTGATTTATTTTCAGCGGTACAAGCACAGATACATTTGGCGTCGGGCGTGGCTTTGGGCGATGTATGCATTACGCATGTGGCACCCCTGAATCTGGCAGGTGCGGGCGCGTTTGCCTTTTTGAGCAATGCCAAAATGCGCGCGCAACTTCTCGATTGTCAAGCGAGCGTGATCGCCTTGAGCGAGGCCGACTACGAATGGTTGCAGACCCAACCGACATTTAACGGCACACAGACCACGTTTGCCGTTTGCCGTCAGCCGTATGCTTTGTATGCGATGGTGGCGCAACGCTGTTACCTGCCTCAAGCGCCACAATCAAGCGAAATTCACCCGACGGCGGTGATTGCCGATACGGTACAGATCGGGCAAAATGTGCGGATTGGCGCGTATGTTGTGATTGAAGCCGATGCACAGATTGGCGATGGCGTGGTGATTGAATCGGGAGTGCGCGTCGGTACGCAGGTACGCATTGGTGCGCGGACACGAGTTTATGCGAACGTCACGATTTATCAGGGTTGTGAAATTGGCGAGCGTGGTGTGATTCATGCCGGTACGGTGATTGGCTCGGATGGCTTTGGCTTTGCCCCGACGGGCAATGGCTGGCAAAAAATTCCTCAGGTTGGCCGCGTGATGATTGGCAATGACGTGGAAATCGGCGCGAATACCACGATTGATCGGGGTGCGCTGACCGATACCGTGATCGAGGACGATGTCAAAATTGATAATCTGGTGCAGATTGCGCATAATTGCGTAGTCGGTGCGCATACGGCGATTGCGGCCTGTGCGGGCATTGCCGGTAGCACGATCATTGGCAAGTCCTGTATGATTGGGGGTGCGGCCATGCTGGGCGGGCATTTGACGATTGCCGATCATACGGTGGTGTCCGGTGGCACAGCGATTACCTCGGACGTGACAGTCGCAGGACAATATACAGGGGTTTACCCAGCCAGCACACATCGCGAATGGGAACGAAATGCTTCGTTGGTTCGTCATCTGGCGGATTTGCGTAAGCGGATTCGTGGTTTGGAAAGAAAATCTGAGCATGTATCAGATACAGAAAATAAGTAAGCATTGAGAGGCAGACATGAGCTTGACTATGACAGATTCGGGGTACGACATTAATGAAGTGGTAAAACGCTTGCCGCATCGTTATCCCTTTTTATTGATTGATCGGGTGATTGAGGTCGAGCCTCAAAAGCGTTTGGTGGCGATTAAAAACGTGACCATGAACGAGCCTTTTTTCGTGGGACATTTCCCGAAACGGCCGGTGATGCCGGGCGTTCTGATCATGGAGGCATTGGCGCAGGCGTCTGCATTGCTTTGGGTGAACGAATTGCATCCGGATGCCATGTACTATTTCGTGGGTATGAACAATGTCCGCTTCAAGCGTCAGGTTGAGCCGGGCGATCAATTGGTGTTGGAATCGCGCTTGACCAAAGTGGCGCGTAGCTTCGCGTATTTTTCGACGTGCGCGAAAGTAGACGGCGTGGTTGCGGCAGAAGCCGATTTGATTTGTACCTACCGAATTGAAGCGCCTGCATCCAATAGCTAACATTTAATTAAAAATAAACGGTTAATTATGAGCACACAAATCCATGCAACCGCATTGGTTGACCCGAAAGCACAATTGGCCGAGGGTGTGAGCGTTGGTGCGTA
>CAZCYS010000227.1:0-2389 GCA_964502825.1 uncultured Hydromonas sp.
GCCATCAAACCCGGCGCCTACGACGGTTTGCCCTACACCAGCCGCGTGCTGGCCGAGCAACTGGTGCGCAAGGCCGATGACAACGGCACCGATGCCGCCACCTTGAACGAATGGCTGAACCAATTGATCGAGCGCAAGCGCGAAGTTGATTTCCCGTGGTTCCCTGCCCGCGTGGTGTGCCACGACATTCTCGGCCAAACCGCCTTGGTGGATCTGGCCGGTTTGCGCGATGCGATTGCCGATCAAGGCGGCGATCCGGCCAAAGTCAATCCGGTGGTGCAAACGCAATTGATCGTCGACCACTCTTTGGCGGTGGAATGCGGCGGCTATGACCCCGACGCCTTCCAGAAAAACCGTGACATCGAAGATCGCCGCAACGAAGACCGTTTCCACTTCATCGACTGGTGCGCGACCGCGTTTGAAAACGTCAACGTGATTCCGGCGGGCAACGGCATCATGCACCAAATCAACCTCGAAAAAATGTCGCCGGTGATTCAAAACCGCAACGGCGTTGCCTTCCCCGACACCTGCGTCGGCACCGACAGCCACACGCCGCATGTGGATGCCTTGGGCGTGATTGCGATTGGCGTGGGTGGTTTGGAAGCCGAAACCGTCATGCTGGGCCGCGCGTCCATGATGCGTCTGCCGGACATTGTTGGTGTGAAACTGACTGGCAAACGTCAACCCGGCATCACCGCGACCGACATCGTCTTGGCCTTGACCGAATTTTTGCGCAAAGAGCGCGTGGTTGGCGCCTATGTGGAATTTTTCGGCGATGGCGCCGACAGCTTGTCGATTGGCGACCGCGCGACCATTTCCAATATGTGCCCTGAATACGGCGCAACGGCGGCTATGTTCTACATCGACCAACAAACCATTGATTATCTGAAATTGACCGGCCGTGAGCCGGAGCAAGTCGCACTGGTGGAGCAATACGCCAAACAAACCGGCCTGTGGGCGGACGCCCTGAAAACCGCCGAATACGAACGCGTATTGACGTTTGACTTGTCCACCGTGGTGCGCAATATGGCGGGACCATCGAATCCGCACAAACGTTTGCCAACTTCAGACTTGGCCGAGCGCGGCATCGCTGTGGATCTGGACAAAGCCAAAGCGCAAGAAGCCGACGGCCTGATGCCGGACGGCGCAGTCATCATCGCCGCGATCACCTCGTGCACCAATACCTCGAATCCGCGCAACGTCGTGGCCGCCGGTTTGCTCGCCAAACGGGCAAACGAACTCGGCCTCGTGCGCAAACCGTGGGTGAAAACCTCGTTCGCACCCGGCTCCAAAGTCGCCAAACTCTACCTCGAATCATCCGGCCTGTTGCCTGAACTGGAAAAACTCGGCTTCGGCATCGTCGCCTACGCCTGTACCACCTGTAACGGCATGAGCGGCGCGCTCGATCCGAACATCCAGCAAGAAATCATAGCCCGCGATTTGTACGCCACCGCCGTATTGTCAGGCAACCGCAACTTCGACGGCCGCATTCACCCGTATGCGAAGCAAGCCTTCCTCGCATCGCCGCCACTGGTCGTGGCCTATGCCATCGCCGGTACCGTGCGTTTTGACATTGAAAAAGACGTGCTCGCCGTGGTGGACGGCAAAGAAATTCGCCTGAAAGACCTCTGGCCGTCCGACGAAGAAATCGACGCCATCGTTGAACAACACGTCAAACCGGAGCAATTCAAGCAAATCTACATCCCGATGTTTGATCTGGGCGCAGTAGAAAAAGCCCCAAGTCCGTTGTACGACTGGCGCCCGATGTCCACCTACATCCGCCGTCCGCCGTACTGGGAAGGCGCGTTGGCCGGTGAGCGCACGCTCAAAGGCATGCGTCCGCTCGCCGTATTGCCGGACAACATCACCACCGACCACCTGTCGCCATCCAACGCCATTTTGATGGACAGCGCAGCGGGCGAATACCTGCACAAAATGGGCTTGCCTGAAGAAGATTTCAACAGCTACGCCACCCACCGAGGTGACCATTTGACTGCGCAACGCGCCACATTTGCCAACCCGAAACTGTTCAACGAAATGGTGAAAAATCCGGACGGCAGCGTGAAACAAGGCTCACTCGCCCGCGTGGAACCCGAAGGCCAAGTGATGCGCATGTGGGAAGCCATCGAAACCTATATGAACCGCAAACAACCGCTGATCATCATCGCCGGTGCCGACTACGGTCAAGGCTCATCGCGTGACTGGGCGGCCAAAGGCGTGCGTTTGGCGGGTGTCGAAGCCATCGTCGCCGAAGGCTTCGAGCGCATCCACCGCACCAACCTCGTTGGTATGGGCGTGCTGCCGCTCGAATTCAAAGCCGGTGAAAACCGCCACACCTACGGCATCGACGGCACCGAAACCTTCGACGTCATCGGCGAACGCAAACCCC
>CAZCYS010000228.1:0-2367 GCA_964502825.1 uncultured Hydromonas sp.
TAGTGTCTTTCGTAATGTTCGAGGGTGTGTCTGTGCGTAAATCCTGCGATAATAACGCCTTCACAATAAAGGAAGCACGGAATACCCCTACCGTCTGCGCTGGAGATTGGCGTGATGAGTAACAAGGCGTGGCGCGCAGTCTATGGTCATTCCCTAGACAAGCGCCACAACAAAGTTAATCACACACCAATCGCCAGCCCTTCGGGTTCTGGCAAAAAACACCCAGAACTTTGTTGCAGCATAGGGGCTGTCGTAGAATAACTACGACCCCTATCCTGCGCCGCGTTCTGAATGTTTTTTGCTCAAAACGCAGACTGGTTTGGGTTGTTCCGTGCTTCCTTAAATGATTTGAAAATTATAACAGAGGTTTTATGGTTGACACATCCCATCCCGAACTGATTTTAGGCTCATCTTCTCCCTATCGCCGTGAACTTTTAGAGCGTTTGCGTCTGCCGTTTCGCGTGGTCAGCCCGACCATTGACGAGACGCCGCATGCGGGCGAAACGCCGGTGGATACCGCGTTGCGACTGGCGCTGGAAAAAGCCCGACACATCGCGCGCAGTCATCCGAATGCGCTCATCATTGGCGCGGATCAAGTGGCCACTGTGAATGGCGAGCAAATTGGCAAAGCGGGTGGCTTTGACAAGGCCTTGGCGCAACTGCAAATGATGCGGGGCAAAACTGCGCTGTTTCACAGTGCTTTATGCCTGTATGACGCGCGCAACGATACCTATCAACTGGACAATATTGTGACCAAGACCACGTTCCGCGATTTGTCGGATGAAGAGTTGGCCGCGTATTTGCGCATCGAACAGCCGTATGATTGTGCAGGCAGTGCAAAAGTTGAGGCGCTGGGCATCACCATCCTCGAAAAAGTCGAGTCCGACGATCCGACTGCGTTGATTGGATTGCCGTTGATTGCGTTGACGGGCATGCTGCGCAAAGCGGGGCTGACATTGTACTGATGCTCATGTGTAAATTATTGTAAAGTCGGTTCAGTTCATCATATTTCAGTAGTACCATTTTCACTGACACTATTGGTGGTCAATTATTTTGTGGAGAAATATGATGAAAAAATTTGGAATGATTCATGTGCTGTTGCCGGTATGGCTGTGTGCGTGTATGAGCAATATGGCGAATGCAACAACGGCGGCAGAAATGACGGCTGCGCCCAATGTCATACCCTCGGCGGCTCAACCAAGCATTTGGGGTAATGCTTACGGCGGCGCGGATAAAAGTTATGATACCGAGCTTTTGCACCTGCGCGCGCAAATTGCACCACGTTTTAAAACCCTGCAATTTCATGATTTGGTCACAGGCAAAACCATGGCCTACAATCTGTACATTCCCAAAAACTATGACCCGAAAAAACGCTATCCATTGGTGTTATTTATGGCAGATTCCAGCACGGTGGGTAAAGGAGCGGCGGCGCCATTGATGCAAGGTTACGGCGGCATTATCTGGGCGACCGATGAGAGTCAGGCCAAGCATCCGAGCTTTGTGCTGGTTCCTGCTTTTGCTGGCCCTGATAATGTGACCAATGATAATTGGGGCGTGAGTGACGAGCTGGATATGGTCTTGCGTTTGCTACAAAAAACCGTAGTGCAGTACTCGATTGATTCAAACCGTTTATACACCACGGGGCAATCCATGGGCGGTATGATTTCATTTTATCTTAATGCGAATCATCCGGATTTGTTTGCCGCCTCGTTGTTTGTCGGTAGTCAATGGGACGTGAATGTGCTTGCGCCGTTGGCGAATCAATCCTTCTTTTATATTGTTTCCTCTGGTGATCCGAGAGCCTCTAAAGGCATGAATGAGCTGGGCGCTATGTTGAAAGGCAAAGGCGCTAGCTATGGCCAAATCGAATTCGCTGCTAATCTGCCGCAGGCGGAGCAAGATCGTAAAGTGCAAGACCTCATCGCACAGGGCAAACGAATTAATTTCGTCCAGTTCACCAAAGGAACTTTAGTGCCGGCGTCCATTAGGGGCAGTGAAATGTTTGTCGAACATATGTACTCGTTCGATCACGCGTATTTACTCAGTCCGGTGCGAGACTGGCTGTTTCAACAGCGCAAGCAGTCACACTCAAGCAAATAATTCATGAGGCTTGCGCTTTGATAGGGGGTTGGCGCATATTGGGTACACATATAAGCGCGGATCAATCGGCATATCGATAGGGAGAGAAACTGCGGATACTCGTCACAAATGGCGCGCCACACTACAAATAGAAACCATAAAGAGGCGCCACAATGGCGCTTTTTTGATCCTCCCACGCAGTCATGAGCTGAGTGGGGTGGGATGTAGGTCATAATTAAAACAAGATAGGGAAGGTGTTTATGTTGCAAAGAGGTATCTACGGACTGG
>CAZCYS010000229.1:0-2365 GCA_964502825.1 uncultured Hydromonas sp.
ATCTCCACAGAAACCTCTGGTAATATTTATATGCCTCCCGTTAACCTAACGCCCAGGTTAACCGGCGCCGGAGCGCGAAGCGCGTAGGGCACCAACACTGGCCATGAAAATGCCGAAGGCATGGCCAGTGTTGGCGTCCGCGTTGAACCGACAGTTAGGCTGGGGCGCGCAGGCACAGTGCGGCGCGTACCCGACATGCCTAGGTTGGTTCGTTTGGTGGAAGTGTTCTGTCATAGAAGTCGATTCGGCCAAGGTACAGCACTTCAACAATAGCTGACTGTGTCCAAGGATTCCCCATTGATTGAAGCTGACAGTCCTCTACGTTGACGCCGCGCCAATAAGCTTGAGTGACATGATGAATTGTTTCATCGTCACAGCTATGACTTTGCCGAAGGAAATCCACCCAACTGGAGTCATGCGTCGAGTACGCATATGTGCCGACTGTATGAACCTTTTTGAGCACGCGACCACCTACGTGGTCCATGTGCCTCGACTGGTACGCCTTTGCCTCTTCCTCGGACGGCAGCAGGTATATTGCATTCAATCGACTTGGATAGAAAGGGAAGTAATGCTCTCTGTTGATTTCGAAGTTGTACTCCGCCCGATATTGATGTGTGACACCTATGGTGAATGGCGATATGTCGCCAGTGAACTTAGGGTTGGGTATAAAGGGTAGGTTGGACTCGCCGCGCTCTACGGAGCCTGCAGACACAAAGCAACCCACAATCGTGATTTGGTGTCTCACGTGCCAATTCGCTGGGTTTACCCATACCCAGAAATCTCTTGGCTGATCACCGATGTAAAAATTAGGTGGCATCACGTTTAAGCCTAACTATACTTATGCGTCACTATGTGTCAAATAACATTCTTCAAATTGACACATAACACGCCACTAAAAAATACAACTATTTGATTTTTAATTGAAAGACAAAAAAATCAGCCTATATTCGGTCATCGTACTGGACAAAGACCATCATTCTTAAATTGATCCGATACACCGAGATAATAACGCTCTCAACAAATAGTTACAACAAAAACACCGTCGCCAGCCCGAGGAAAATCAGAAAGCCCATGGTATCGGTGGCGAAGGTCAGCAGCACGCTGGAGCCGACCGCAGGGTCTTTGCCGTATTTTTCGCGCATGATCGGCACAAACATGCCCACGCTCACGCCGACCAGCATATTGCACACCATCGAGGCCATCATCACGGCGGCGAGCGGCAGGCTGCCGGAGATCATGTAGGCAAAAATCGCGGCAATCACGCCACCGGCCAAGCCGGCGAGCACGGTCACGGAGAGTTCTTTTTTAATCAAATCGCGTACATTCGAGCTGGTCACTTGGCCGAGCGCGAGTGCGCGTATCACCAGCGTCATGGTCTGGTTGCCCGAGTTACCGCCAATCCCCGCGACAATGGACATGAGAAACGCGAGTACGACGATGTGCGCGACGGTATTTTCAAAGCGTGAGGCGACATACGAGGCAAAACCGGCGGTACACAGATTGACCAGCAGCCACGGCGCGCGGTTGCGCACGGCGTTGAGCACGCTGGAGAAAATATCCTGCTCTTCTTTCAAACCGACTTGCGCCAAATAGTCTGCCTCGCCCTGTTCACGAATCGCATCGACCACTTCGTCAATGGTCAGACGGCCGACCAAGCGCCCTTGACCATCGACCACCGGCGCACTGACCAAGTCATAGCGCTCGAACGCCTGCGCCGCGTCGTCCATTTCGTCCAGCGGATTGAGCTGGAACACTTCTTTGCGCATCACGTCGCCGACCAGCACATCCGGCTGATTGACCAGCAGGCGGTTCAAACTCAGACGCCCGAGGAATTGATTGTCGTCATCGACCACAAAAATCTGGTCGGTCTGCTCGGGCAGGCCATCCATTTGTCGCAACTGCGCCAACACCATTTCCAGCGTCACATCGGGACGCGTGGTGAGCATGTCGTAGTCCATCGCCGCACCGACCACGTCGTCGGGGTAGCTCATGGCGGCGCGCAATTGCGCACGCTCTTCGAGCGGCAAGCTCTCGGCGACTTCTTCCACGACCTCGCGCGGCAAGTCATCGGCCAGATCGGCAATCTCGTCGGTATCGAGGTTTTTCGTCGCCGCCACCATCTCTTGGCGGCTCATGTCGGCGATCAGCGTTTCACGCACCGAGTCGGAGACTTCGAGCAAAATCTCACCGTCACGCGCCGGATCGACCAAACCCCATACATGCAAACGATCGTCCAGCGGCAAGGCTTCGAGTACGTAGGCGATATCCGCCGGATGCAGACCATCGAGCACCCAGCGCATTTCCGTATCCGCGTGTGCGTTGACGGTCATCAGCTCATTCATATCCGTGGCCACGCCACGCACGT
>CAZCYS010000230.1:0-2361 GCA_964502825.1 uncultured Hydromonas sp.
ATTGATCTGGAATTCATCATGGAGAAAATTGCGCAGGCGGTGGAGGGGCTGCCGCGTGTGGCGAACGATCCGCCGCCGCGCGTATTGCTCTCATCGATCAGTGATAAAGGTTATATTTTGGAAATCACTTGGTGGCTGATTGATCCAGAGAATGGTCGTTTGGCCGTGATTTCGGATGTGAACTTGGCGGCGTGGCGCGTGCTGCGTGAACACGAAGTGGATGTGTTTACGCTGCGACCAGTGCAAAAACCAGTCGCAGAGGAGTCGGTACCTTCGGCGCATGATGCACCCGCGTAAAGTAGGAATATATGAACGGCTGTAAACGTTTTGATCGTGCGTTGCATGAATGATGCGACGCATGATCTGCCCGATGTATTTGGCGATGTATCAGGCGGTATTCGATGAGCGAATACCGCTTTTTTGTGCCATAGAGCCACGTCACATGATGCGGTTTTTACGCTGAGCGGCGATTGAAATGCGTTACAATGCCGACATATTGAAGAAAGAATGTACATGGCACAAAAATTATTGTTTGGTTTTCATGCGGTGCAGGCGCGTTTACGCGTGGCGCCGCGCAGCGTGCAAGAAGTCTACGTGGAGCATAACCGCGCGGATAAACGCATGCAAAACTTCATCGGTATGCTCGCGCAGGCGCGGATTGAGCCGCGTTTGGTGGAGCGTCACCGTTTAGACGGCTTGGTCGGGCATTCACGTCATCAGGGCGTGGCCGCCTTGGTCGAAGATATACCGTTGGCGCACAGTTTGGACGATGTGTTGGAAAATGTGTCCGGTGCACCGTTTTTACTGGTTTTGGATGGCGTGACCGATCCGCACAATTTGGGGGCGTGTTTGCGCGTGGCCGATGCGGCGGGCGTGCATGCGGTGATCGCACCGAAGGACAAGGCGGTCGGAATCAACGCCACCGTGGCTAAAGTCGCCTCGGGCGCGGCAGAGCATGTACCCTACATCATGGTGACGAACTTGGCGCGTACTTTGCGTGAGATCAAGGAGTACGATATTTGGGTGGTCGGCACCGACGATCAGGCGGAAAAAAGCCTGTATCAAACGCAGGTGGCTGGGCCGATTGCTTGGGTAATGGGCGCCGAGGGCGAGGGCATGCGCCGCTTGACCCGCGAGCATTGCGATGAGCTGGTCAATATCCCGATGGCCGGCTCGGTATCGAGCTTGAATGTCTCGGTCGCTTCGGGCGTGTGTTTGTTTGAAACCGTGCGTCAGCGCGGTGTGGCAAAATAAGCCTAAATCCATGCAATTTGGGTAAAATAAGGCTGTTTAATTATTTTTAGAAGGAAAGCATCATGCGTTTGGATCCCTTACAGCAAAGCGGTGATATTGAAGATCGCCGTGGCACATCATCGGGCGGTGGCATTTTGGGCAGTGGCGCAGGGCGCATCGGCATTGGCGGCATGATTTTGGCAGCGGTGGCGTATTTTGTCTTCGGCATCAGCCCGACCACGACCTTGAGCACGGTCAGCGCGATCAACAGCATGACCGGCGGTTCGGAAGCCTCATCGACCGGCAGCAAAGGCTTGCGCACGGCGGATGAGCAGGCGGTATTCGCCTCCAAGGTACTGCAAAGTACCAAAGAGGTGTGGAATGAGGCCTTTGGTGGCAAATATCCTGCACCGACCATGGTGTTGTACAACGGCCGCACGCAGACGGCCTGTGGTCTGGGACAAGCGGCGGCAGGACCGTTTTATTGTCCGGGCGATCAAAAAATTTACCTCGATTTGTCCTTTTTCAAAGAATTGGAACAGCAAATGGGCGCGGGCGGCGATTTTGCCCAAGCCTATGTGATTGCGCATGAAGTCGGCCACCATGTGCAGTATGTGACCGGCATTGAAGGCAAAGTCAGCGCCATGCGCAACCGCGTGTCCGAAGCGCAGGCGAACGCCTTGTCGGTGCGTATGGAATTGCAGGCGGACTGCTACGCAGGTGTTTGGGCGGCACGCGCTCATCAAAAATACCAGATTTTGGAAGATGGTGACATTCAAGAGGGCATGAATGCCGCACATAAAATCGGCGACGACTATCTGCAAAAAAGCTCGCAAGGCTACGTCGTGCCGGATAGTTTCACCCACGGTTCGTCCGAGCAGCGTATGCGCTGGTTCAAACAGGGCTTGCAAAGCGCCGATCCGAATAGCTGCAACACTTTTACCAATCAGGCAGTTTAATCACGACTGAGCCTTTATTATCCGAATGAATTGGCTGCGGTTGTGAAAAACAGCCTTGAATTCTTGCCCTTTGCCCTTATGTACAACACATTGGCGCAAAGGGCAATTTATTTGGATGCTTCACATCAAATGAATGCTAGCCGCACGAATGAGATGCGTGCCGAAATGG
>CAZCYS010000231.1:0-2343 GCA_964502825.1 uncultured Hydromonas sp.
TCATCATAAAAAGAGCGATCGATATGAATCATTCAAACACAGCAGACATCGTATCCGCACAGATACCCGATGAGACGCCCAATAAAGAGCGGGGTATCCTGTTTTGGAGCCTGATTTTGTTCAACTTTGCGGTGGTCGTGGTTTTGCTCAAGTGGGCCGAATTGTTTTTTATTCCGCTGACCGTTGGGATTTTGCTGTCCTACACCTTGGGGCCGGTGGTTGATTTTTTCGTCGCGTGGCGCATGCCGCGGTGGCTCGCGGCTAATATTGCAGTGCTGGCGTTTGTCGCGCTCAACAGCGCGATTGGCTATGCGGTCTGGTGGCAGGCGATTAATTTGGCCGAATCGCTGCCGCAAACGGTTGAGCGCATTGGTACGGAACTACGAAACACCCAAAACGACGAAACCAGCGCCTTGAGCAAGCTCAATAAAGCAGCAGATGCGGTGAATCAAGTCATCGCCGATGATTTAAACAAAGCCTCGGAGCGCGCTGCTAACCCAAGCAGCGCTGTCGTTGCCGTACCGAGCAACGCGGGACAAGCCGCATCAGTGCCGGCAGCGCCTGCGAAAGCGCCAGCCGCCGCGACAGCAGCCCAAGCGACTGTACAGCCGGTCGCGCCACAGGTCAAGGAGGGGAGCTCCGGCGTATTCAGCGGTATTCTGCTCAACCGCTTGCTAAACACTTTCAGCGATTTAGGTACGGTCGCCTCGGTGTTGTTGCTCGCCTACTTTTTATTGGCAGCGGGCGACCAATTTCGACGTAAAACAGTCAGCATCATCGGTGATACCCTCAAGCAAAAGCGCATCACCGTAGAAGTGCTCAATGAAATTCATCGCTCTGTACAAAAATACTTAGGCTCCATGTTTCTGACCAACCTGATTCTCGGGCTGATGACCTACGTGGTGCTGTTTTTGTTCGGCTTTGAAAATGCCCGCGTGTGGGGGCTGCTGGCCGGTATTCTGCACATCATTCCGTATTTGGGTACGCTTTTGACGGCGGCAGGTGTGTTCGTCACCGGATTGCAGCAATGGTCTGATTTATCCATGGCCGGCATGGCCGCAGGAACGGTATTTTTGGTGGCTTCGGTGGTTGGTACGTTTGCGCAAACTTGGATATTGGGCAAAATTGTCAATATCAACCATACCGCTCAATTTGTCGCGCTGCTGTTTTTTGGCTGGCTCTGGGGTGCGGTTGGGTTGCTGATCGCCATGCCATTGCTGGTGGTGATCAAGGTGATTGTCTCACGCATAGACGGCCTCGATGCGGTGGCGCATTTTTTAAAGGATTGAGTCAACGCCTGATATGCTCGTTTGGCTTGAGCCGATGGGTGGAAACAGGCGATAATCCAACTTTTGCAACGAGTGTGTCATGTACCCAGAAGCCTTCCCCATTCACTACATCGAGCCGGTGTTTCGGCCGCCGAGCGAGGCGCGCTCGCTGATTCTGCCCGTGACCAATGGTTGCTCGTGGAATCAATGTACGTTTTGCGAGATGTACACTGCGCCGCAGAAAAAATTTCGCCCGCGTACGCAAGACGAGATCGAAGCTGATCTACGCAATGTCGCTGCGCGTGGGGTACCGGTGCGCCGCATCTTTATGGCCGATGGCGACGCAGTGGCGTTGTCCACGCGTCGGCTGATGGCCGTATTGAACGCCATTCACACGCATCTGCCGGATGTGCAGCGCGTCTCCGCCTACTGCCTGCCGCGCAATGTGCGTCATAAATCCGTTGAAGAACTGAAAGAGCTGCGCGACGCGGGTCTGCGCATGGTGTACGTTGGCTGCGAGTCCGGTGACGACGAAGTGTTGCGCCGTGTGAACAAAGGTGAAAGCTACGACTCCTCGCGTGACGCGCTGAATAAACTCGGAGCGGCGGAGATCACCCGATCCGTCATGATTTTGAACGGCTTGGGCGGTACCGAATTGAGCACGCAGCACGCGATCCACTCCGCGCAATTGATGAACGACACACAACCCGAATTTCTCTCTACGCTGGTGGTGTCATTCCCGATGGGCATGGCGCGATTCAAAGCCCATTTCCCGAATTACGAGCTGCCTGACACCACCGGTCTGATGCAAGAACTCGGACTGATGATTGCTCAACTCAATCTCAATGACACCGTTTTTCGTAGCGATCATGCGTCCAACTATCTGGCGCTCAAAGGTACGCTTGGACGGGATAAAGAACGCCTGCTGGCGCAAATTCACCAAGCTGTCGCACACCCCGAGCGCGCGAATCTGCGCGCAGAATGGATGCGTGGTTTATGAGTAATGATGAGCAATGACCCACAACGAGGCATAACAAAACGCCACTCAAATGAGTGGCGTTCGGTTCGATGGTGG
>CAZCYS010000232.1:0-2330 GCA_964502825.1 uncultured Hydromonas sp.
ATGGAACAACTCGAATTTTTCGACCTGCCCAACCCCTGCAAAGGCGTGTGCGAATCCAACGCACAAGGCCTGTGCAAAGGCTGCTTTCGCAAGCGCGAAGAGCGTCAGTACTGGCAGCACCTCACACCTGCGCAGCAATACTGGGTGCTGCGACTGTGTCGAGTTCGGGAACAAAAATACCTGCGTGCGCAATCCACGCCACCAAGCGATACCGACGAACCGACCGATCAAATGAGTTTGTTTGAATAATAAAAAAACAGCCCTCGAAATGAGGGCTGTTTGATGTATTACCCGCTCCATCACGGAGCCAAACGCACGCGCACATTCACCACGATCGGATGAGGCGCTTTACTGCCAATACCATTCAAATGTAAATTCGGCAAAGGCGAGCGGCCAAACTCTTGGACAAAGCAGTTCGAAAAAGCAGTCTGTGGGCGAACCTGAGCATCACTCAAAATACCCTCTGCGCGCACCGCGCCGACCAAAGTGAATTTCTGCTCGCCACCAACAACCCCATTGATACCGCCGACATTTTGGCGCACACATGAATTGATCGCAGTTTGAATATACGGCATCAACAATTGATCGTATCGTGCGCCTTCAGGCGACTTGATGGCCTGTTGTGCCAACGTAACCCGATCTGCAAAACCATCGGCAAAGGCAGGCGCAGCGCACAGCATTCCGACCAAAAAACACACTTTAGAATAACTCATCATCACCTCTGTTCAACGAACGGTTTTTCATTGATTACGCCAACAACAATGTCTTCGATTTATTGATGGTATGCACACGGTCAGGGCCGGTCGATACGATGTCGATCGGTACGCCGCAGACTTCTTCGAGGCGATTCAAATACGCCTGTGCATTGGCCGGTAACTCATCCCAAGATGTCAGACCATAAGTGGATTCCGTCCAACCGGCGAAGGTTTCATACACCGGCGTGCAGCGCGCCACTTCATCAGCCCCGCGCGGCAGCAAATCCACGCGTTTACCGTCGATTTCATAACCCACGCAGAGTTTGACCTCCGGCAACCCGTCCAACACGTCCAATTTCATCATGGCCAAACCAGTCACGCCATTGATTTGAATGGAGCGTTTGAGCGCAGCCGCATCAAACCAACCGCAGCGACGCGCACGCCCCGTCACCGAACCAAATTCTTTACCGACTTCAGCCATGTGTTTACCACTGGCGTCGTTCATGCCGTCGGCGTTGTACAACTCGGTCGGGAATGGACCCGCGCCAACGCGCGTGCAGTAGGCTTTGGTGATGCCGAGGACGTAGTTCAAGCGATTAGGTCCCACGCCCGCACCAGCTGCCGCCGCACCAGCCACACAATTGGAGCTGGTCACGAAAGGATAGGTGCCATGATCAACGTCAAGTAAAGTGCCTTGCGCGCCTTCAAACAGCAAGCGCCCGCCTTTGGCCTGAATCTCATACAGCGTCGCAGACACGTCATCCACCATTGGTTTGAGCTGATCCGCGTAGGACAAGGCTTCGTCCAAGGTTTTTTGATAATCTACCGCAGGCGCGCCCAAATATTGGGTGAGCATGAAGTTGTGAAACTCCAAAGTTTCTTTGAGTTTGACCGCAAACAATTCAGGATCAAACAAATCCTGCACACGCAGGGCGCGACGCGCCACTTTGTCTTCATACGCCGGACCGATGCCTCGGCCAGTCGTGCCAATTTTCGCGGCACCACGCTTGGCTTCACGCGCTTGATCGACGGCAATATGGTACGGCAAAATCAACGTGCAGGCTTCGGAAATGCGCAGACGTGAGCGCACATCCACGCCGGCGGCTTCGAGTTCGCCAATTTCTTTGAACAAAGCTTCGGGCGAGAGTACCACGCCATTACCGATAAAGCACGGCAGACCGGCATGCATGATGCCCGACGGGATCAGGCGCAAGACGGTTTTATGCCCGTTGATAATCAGCGTGTGACCGGCGTTATGACCGCCTTGAAAGCGCACCACGCCCTGCGTGGTTTCGCTCAGCCAATCGATGATTTTGCCCTTGCCCTCATCGCCCCACTGTGTACCGATGACCACCACATTACTTTGCGCATTCACTTGCTGTACCGTACTCATAGCTTTTCCTTCAATTCAGTTTTAAATTCAAATCAGGCTTTCGCCTTTACCAACCATTCGTCGCCCTCGCGCACCAATTCACGGTCGCACACAAACTCGTCCTCTTCATGCGCATCGCCTGCGGGCAGCGGAATCACCACTTCGCCTTGCGCACGCAATTGCGCAATCGCCGCCTGTAACGACGCATCGAACAACCACGGCGCAGCGATTGCTTTATTCGCCGGCAGGGTCGGTAAAATCTC
>CAZCYS010000233.1:0-2312 GCA_964502825.1 uncultured Hydromonas sp.
GATCACAGTCAGGATACGGTCGATGACCAAGGGGTCAAGATCGCTAATTTCTCGGTTAATTTTATCGGGCTGTATGATACGGTCAGCTCCGTGGGGAATAATCCGAAAAACGATATAGGGCCCTACCGTCAGCAAATCAAACGAGGCGCTTGCCAGTTTGTGTTTCATCTAACGGCACGCGATGAGTTTAGAGAGCATTTCGCGTTGAATAAAATCTCCACGGCGACGGGCGGCAAGTTTGGTTATGAGATGCAGATTCCGGGGGCGCACTCGGATATTGGCGGGGGCTATAACCACAACGAAACAGAGGCATTGCGCTGGACCAGTGATATGGCTAAAGGCTATAACCAGCATTTGCAAGAGGGCGGCTGGTACCGCAAAGAGGACATTTATGAGCAATATCATGATCGCCCTAATCGTCAATTCTGGGATCATTGGACCAAAACCCGTACCATTTCGAATGAATACCATAAGGTAGGGCTTAAAATTATGGTGGATATGATTGGCAAATTCATTCAACCTGTAGAATTATCTTTTAAAGATAACTTACCAATCAATACTTCGGACTCAACGATTCACTTCATTCAAAGTAAGTTAAACCAAATGGCTCAGGCTCGTTATAAATCGGGCATTCAAGGCACGGATGATATTGTACAAGCAGGATTATGGCCTGCGGGTAATGACTGGTCAAAGGAGATTTATCGACGCTATTTCCATGTCTCATCCGATTTCCATAGCATTGGCATGAGTCCGCGGATCAATGGTAATGGTCAACCAGAGCGTTTAAGGGTGAGCGATCATGGCTAAGTTACGGAAGATTGGGATACGAGCGGTATTTCAACTTATCTTGTTATTGAGCTTGGGGTTTTTAGCCAATACAGGCTGCGGTCAGGTCAAACGGTTTACGGAGGGCATTGGTGGTATGTCAAATAACAATTATGCAACGGCAGAGTTCGGATGGGGCATGGGGGTGTCGAACTACAACTTGGATGCTGGAGATAGTGAAATGTCAATGGAAGCCATTAGACCGGGCAATAATCTCATGTTGGATTCCGAAGGCAATGTGGTGGCTCGGGTTGATTTTGGCAGTGGTGGTCGCTGGGGGTTGAGTAGTGGCGTATTGGGTTCACAAGATGATTCTAAAAAACGCTTACCGGCACGGCTCAAGATGCTGTACTACGATGCACAGGAGAAACAAGCGTACCGAATTGATGCGCCTTTACCCACCCAAAAAATATACGAGTTGTTCAAGCAAGGGTTTGTGGATTTGAGTGGTAAGAGGCTCAACTACGACCAGATTCTGGTGGGGCTTGCACCACGCGGCCATGTGGTGGTGTGGGTCAAGGAAGCGGCCTTTATGGTGGAGGTGGCCAGTTTTGAAGCGACTAAAACCAACTTGGATGAGCAAACCTTAGAGACTTTTAAGAACTACAGTGCCAATATAGGGCTATATGAAATGCAGTTTTGGAAGGATTGGACGGAAGAAACGCTTGCTAAAATCAAAGCAGGTATAGAACCTGATGCGACTCCGTATCTCAAAAAGCGTATTCGTTATCCGTGGAATCTGGGCAATATCAATGGTGTTAAGGAGGCTGAGTATTTCCGAGTGACCATCAATGAAGAAAAAATGATGATATGGCAACGACTGTTGGCACATGATCGTTCTATTGCAAAACCTCTGCCCACAGAGTTAGATATATACTACGACGACCCCAAAGATGGTAAACGGTACAACGTGGACGTGTTCTTCTATAAAAAAGATCGGGTATTTGAAGAGCCGGACATCAGCGAACTACAAGCCATATTCGAGCGTTGGTATCCCAACGCTACGGCTGAAGAAGGGACACAAGGCATTCCTGAAAGCGAGTTTGTACAGTTTGAGTTCGAGTTTGACCGAGAAGGAGGCATGACATCAATTTATGTACGCAAAGGCAATGAACGTATCGAGTTGAACAATGCGCGTGTCAAATGGCGAGAATTGCCACCGAACTCCTATGATGGTGACGCACCGACGGAGCAGCAACTCAAAAATATGCGAGTCGGCTTTAGCGAACGAGTCCGTTCATTAGACCCATGTCCTCGGACAGGATTCTGGACGTGTATGCACCCCGAAGTAAAATTTGAGGTGTTTATGGTCAAAGGCGACAAAATGCCACCTCCTCATTACCGATATCAACATATAGACCCCAAAACCGTTTACTGGGAATGGATTGGAGAAGACTCACCTTATAACGAAGGCTGATGCGGTCGTAAACCTTTATGTTAACCTCCTCCCGCACAATCAGCGTTCACGGTGACTGCCTGCCGCGCAG
>CAZCYS010000234.1:0-2304 GCA_964502825.1 uncultured Hydromonas sp.
GTCACGCCGACGGGTGACAGTGCGAGTAAGGAAAAACACATCGCCATGCGGTGATCGTCGTAGGTGTCAATCGCCGCGTGGCGCCACTCATCCGCCGCGGGTGGGGTGATTTCGATGAAATCAGCGCCTTCGATGACATGCGCGCCGACTTTGCGCAGTTCGGTCGCCATCGCGCTCAAGCGGTCGGTTTCCTTCACGCGCCACGAGGCAATATTGGTCAATCGGGTGGTGCCGCGTGCGAACAGCGCAGCAGTCGCCAGCGTCATCGCCGCGTCGGGAATGTGGTTGCAGTCCAGCTCGATGCCGCGCAATTGCGTTTCGTTGCCCGTGCCATCGTCCTGATGCACGCCGCGCACCTCGATCCAGTTCGCACCCATCATCACGTTGGCGCCCATTTGTTGCAGCGCGTCGGCGAATTTCACATCGCCTTGGATGCTGGATAAACCGACGCCGTGAATTTTGATTGGCCCGCCGCCGAGTGCGCCGAGCGCGATGAAATACGAGGCGGAGGACGCGTCCCCTTCGACAAAAATTTCTTTTGGTGAAACATAGCGCGAGCCCGATGTGATTGTGAACGACGACCAGCCGTCGCGCGTCACCTGCACGCCGAAACGCGCCATGAGATTGAGCGTGATTTCGATGTAGGGTTTGGAAATCAGCTCGCCGATGACGTGAATGGTGACGTTGCGATTCAGTAGCGGTGCGGCCATCAATACGGCGGTGAGAAATTGGCTCGACACATTGCCCTTGATCGACAGCGACAGATCACCGTCGGCAATGTGTGCGGGTGAAAGCGTGAACGGCGGATAGCCTGCGTTGCCGGTGTATTCGACTTGTACGCCGATTTGCACCAGTGCGTCGAGCAGATCACCGATCGGGCGCTCGTGCATTCGCGGTATACCGTGCAACTGATATGTGCCGTTTTGTAAGGCCAATACCGCGGTCAGCGGACGTATCGCCGTACCCGCGTTGCCCATGAATAAATCCGCGGATTTATTGGGAAAGTCGCCGCCTGTGCCCACCACATCATAATCATGCGCTGCCACCTGCGTGACCGACACACCGAGGGTATTCAGCGCATTGAGCATCACGCGCGTATCGTCCGAGTCGAGCACGTCGCGCACGCGTGTGGTTGCGCCTTTTTCAGCCAAAGCGGCGAGCAGCAACACACGGTTGGAAATGCTTTTCGAGCCGGGCAGGGTGATTTCGCCACGGGCGTGACGGGTGGGGTTGAGGGTGAGTTGTTCCATAGTCTATTAAGTTACGATTCGGTTGGGACAGTATTTTACGCAGGGTGATTGAGCGTCATACTGAGTTTAATCAAGGCTGCCAATTTCCTTGATCCTTTAAGGCAGGTATGGCAAAGATAATGTCTATGTCGCGTGTGGGCGTAAAGTTGGTTTTATACGCTTCAAACCGAGTGTCTGAAACTTTCTTTAATGAGCGATCCCAGCACAAAGACATCAATGTGTCTTTGGGTTTCTCAATCGTGAGGTGAAAACGCTCAATCGGCTTTGCCCAGTTTGCGCCGGTGGTCAGGATGTAGCCCAAGGCTTCATAAGAAGGATAAATGCGCTGGCTACGCGTCATTTTTTGCCAAAACGTCTCGTCAAAGCAATAGGTCTTCTGCATGTCTCGCGCGTATTCCTCATCACTGCGCGAGATTCCAGCCAGACTACCACCGATCAACGGCACGTATTCGTGGCGTACGCGAATGCTTTGCTTGGCCGGAAAGGTTTGCTGCCAACTGTATATGATTTGCGAATCCCAAACAGGCTGATCTATTGGAAGCGATGAAATGATGCGCGCTTTGGCCAATTGGGCAAGGCAGGGTTGGATGATATGATCTTCGTTTCCATTGCGCAGCAAACTGGCCGGATCGGCAATCTGCGCATCGTTCAAATGGCATTCGGTGCGTAGGGCTTCGGTAATATCGATGCTGGCTTTGGATGTATCACGCCACAGTGCGCGAACGTGCTGCGTTGGCTTGACTGATTGACCGTTCACCCAGATTTTGAATGATTGGTGCAAAGCCTTAACATTGGCAAAATCCCCATCAACGTCCGTTGCGGCAGCAGGCAGCGGGAACAGCACCGTTTCTGTTATGTCCGATGCCGCATCATTGTGAAACTCATAGTCAACTCGGATTTTATCGACGCTGATAAACAAATCCTCAGACACCATGCGAATCTCGTCGCTTTTCAAATACTGCACGCCGCCGGTAGAAACCCAGCCGACCGAATCATTGGCGTGAGCGCTGTGCATCGCGCCCAGCAAACCCAGTAACGCCAGAGAAAAACCATA
>CAZCYS010000235.1:0-2297 GCA_964502825.1 uncultured Hydromonas sp.
CCCAATAGACCCAGTCCATTGTGAATCATTTTTAAACTCCATTCTCGACTACGATTGGCCGAGGTAGATTACCATTTTGCGTTATTGTGATTAACAACGCCTCTAAAAACCTTCTCTAATCAAAGCAAAAAGGTTAGCGTTGTATGATAGTACAGTTTAATTCAATACGCAAGACCAAAGATTAAGTAAATGCTTAATTTTTAATACTTTTGTGCATTTTAGAGACGTTTGCTGCGCTGTAACCAATCTTAAATCCGACTCGCGCTTCGCACACACTCAATCTCTCATGCCTGACCGGCGGTGCCACCCCACCCTCCATTTGATGCACTCCAAAACAGTGCTTGCCCCACAACCAATCAGGTGTACGAAATCACTGACGCGGCGTAAAATGAATGTATCCATATAACGACATCAGGAGGCAGCGCATGAAGAGTACAGCCGCATTTAATGTGTTGATTGCCGACGACCATGAGTTAATCTTGCAAGCCATGCAAAAGCTGGTTGCTCACCTGCATCCTCACTTGACCAGCCACTTGGTCTCGGATTGGCCGCAATTAGCAGCAGCGCTTGAGACGGGGCCGCCGATGGATCTGGCGATTGTGGATTATCATATGCCCGGTTCGAGCTTGGCGGGATTTGTAGATCTATCCGTCAAATATCCGCAGTTGCCCGTAGTCGTGGTGTCTGCCGATACTTCTCCGGAAACCGTACATGCTTTGTTCAGACAAGCAAGCATCCGAGGCTTCGTACCCAAAACCGACCAAGCCGCTGTGCTGTTACAAGCGCTAAAATTGGTTTTAACGGGCGGTAAATACGTCCCTGCATTGATCTTATCCAACGACGACGCACCCGACCATACCCAAGCTTGCGTAAGCAACCCAAACTGCACCCACGCGAATCCATGGGGCCTGTCCAGCCGACTGCAAGATGTATTGATTTTACTGGCTCAGGGCTTATCAAACAAAATGATTGCGCGCCAACTGGGCATCAGCGATTTGACCGTGAAAACCCATGTCAATTTGCTCTTTAAGCAAATGAGCGTGAAAAATCGCGCTGAGGCTACGGCTTTGTTTTTACGACAAAAGTGTCAGGCACCACTTTAACCTCAGGGGCGCACAGCAATTTTACCGCCGCTTCCCGCAAATCCTGCTCTTTCACCGGTTTTTGCACAATCACACTGCCTTTGCGAATATAAATACTTGGCACAACCGCCGGATCCTCCGCCAAGAAAATCACCGGACAATACCAAGCCTCCAGCATATTCATCGAACTGACACTTCGCCCATGCTGACTGCGCATATTAAGCACCAGCTCCACCCAAATTTGCCGCCCCACTTGATAATCCGTAATGATCAAATCCGGCCGCCAAACATTGGGCGCACCCCATTCCGGCGCGAACAAGCTGGAGACCGCGCTCAATGCACCATGACTATTGAGCGCAGCTCGAACCTCGACACCCCATGCGCTCAGCGTATAGGCCATGCGCTGCAACAACTCATTGTCCCCATCAATCAATAAGATTCGCTTCCCTCGCAGGACATCGTTCAACATATCCTCCTGATGCGATTGGGGATCAAGTGGCAATCGCTCCGCCGCAACCCCACCCACAACAGCCGGCATCGAAAGGCGAAACACACTGCCTCGCCCCAGCGCAGAGCTCACCCCAATATTCAAATGCAATATATTCGCCAAGCGACGCACAATCGGCAGCCCCAACCCGTATCCTTGCCGCCCCACCTGTGTCGCCTGCTGAACCTGAAAGAAATCCTTAAAAATATCCTCCTGATGTTCTACCGCAATCCCTCGCCCAGAGTCACGCACCTCAATCGACTGAAGCGCTTTGCGATAACCCAGCCACACCACCCCTTGATCCGTATAAGTGATGGCATTACCAATCAAATTCCCCAAAATCCGCGCCAACAGCAGGCGATCCGTATGCACCTGCACATCGGTCATAGACATCCGCAGTTGCAACCCCTTCTCTGCGGCTTGCAGACCATATTCGCGCATCAAATCATTGAACACCGACTGCAGCGGAAACGTTTGCAAACTCACGCTCAAACCACCTGTCTCCATGCGATTGATGTCCAAAAAGTGATTAAACATTTGCGCCAGCGTATTCACGCTGCCCATCATCTGCTCAACCACACTTTTTGCCGAGCTTGGCAATTTACGCTCCAACCGCAAAGTCTCTAACAACAAACCAATCGCATGCAGCGGCTGACGCAAATCATGATTGGCCGCCGCAAAAAACATCGCTCGATCGCGATTCGCCGCCTCGGCCAAGGCCAGCGCAA
>CAZCYS010000236.1:0-2285 GCA_964502825.1 uncultured Hydromonas sp.
TGGGCAAAATACGCAGGGCGTGTCGGCCATGCTTCATCGCATTCGCAGCACCACGCCGGGTTCGATCATTGCTTTGCTGGTGGCGACGATTCTGGCGCAGTTGTTCCATCTGGATGTCGAGACCATCGGCTCGCGTTTTGGTGGTATTCCGCAGGGCTTGCCATCATTCACCATCCCGCTGCCGCATGCGGCAGACGGTGGCTGGAGTTTACCGGTGATTTGGGAGGCGATGAAGGGCTTGGTCGCGCCGGCGGCGACGTTGGCGGTGCTGGGTGCGATCGAGTCATTGTTGTGCGCGCGTGTGGCGGATAATATGATTAAGGATAAACACGATTCGAATCAGGAGCTGCTCGCTCAAGGTTTTGCGAATATGGTCGTGCCGTTTTTTGGGGGCATGCCTGCGACGGGTACGATCGCGCGGACGGTGACGAATATTAAAAATGGCGCCACCAGTCCGGTGTCGGGCATTATTCATGCATTGGTGTTGTTGGTTGTGGTGTTGGTCGCTGCGCCATTGGCGCAGTACATTCCGTTGGCGGCGTTGTCGGCGATTTTGATGTTTGTTGCTTACAATATGGGCGAATGGCATGAATTTGCGCGGCTGAGAAGCTATCGCATGACGTATCGGTTTATTTTGTTGGCGGTATTTATTTTGACAGTGGTGGTTGATCTGACGGCTGCGGTGGAAGTGGGCATTTTGGCCGCGTGTTTCACCCTGATTTACCGTGTGTCGTATTTGTCCACCGAGGATCAGATTGATTTGTCGGAGTGGGGCGAACAGGCTGATGGCGTGAAAGCGCGCCGCTTGGTGGGTACTTTGTTTTTTGGCGCGGTGAAGCTGATCGATCAGTTGCAGTTGGATATTCCCAAACGCGCTTTGGTACTGGATTTTTCAGGTGTGATTTATGTGGATTCGTCGGGTGCGGAGTCGCTTAACGAGCTGCTGGAGATGTACCAGGAAAAAGCGGTGCCGATTTATATTTATGGTTTGCGCGAACAACCGCAAGAAATGCTTTCACGCACCGGCTGGCTCAAAGATTTGGGGCAGGCGTACGTATGTCTGAATCTGGATGAGGCGCGACAGAAAATCGCTGCGCAAGCGGCGTGAGTTGAATTAATTGACTCAGCAACATCAAAAAGGCAGTTGCGTGGATGCAACTGCCTTTTTTGTAGGGCGTTCGGTTGGGCGCTCCGTCCGTGCCGAATTATTTTTTGGATGCGGTCAGCATTTCTTCTAAAGTGGTGGCATCGGGCGCGCCCGGAATGCGTTTGCCGTTTTCAAAAATAATGGTTGGCGTGCCGGTCACGCCCAATTGCTGTGCCAAGGCCTTGTTTTTATCCAAAACTGAGGTGTCGCAGGCGCCCGAATTGTCCGGCAGCTGCTGGCGCAACATCCAGTTGTCCCATGCCGCGCCTTGATCTTTGGCGCAGAGCAGTTGTTTGGCGGCAACAGTGGACTTCGGCCCCAGAATATCAACGACAAAGGTGTGAATTGTCACATTGTCGACTTTTTCCAACGTATGACGAAAGGCTTTACAATAACCGCAGTTCGGGTCTTCGAATACCGCAATTTGGCGGGAACCGTCGCCTTTGACTTGTTTAAAACTTTGCGTGAATGGCAAGGTTTTAAAATCCACTACCGACAGTTCATCCATGCGCGCTTGTGTCATGTCCGACATGTCCGCATTGTTGATCATGTGGCCGATCAGTGTGAACTCAGTCTTGGCATTGGTGTAAACGATTTCGTTGTTGGCCAACACCACTTCGAATAAATCACTGTAGGGTAACTGGCGAACCGATTTGACTTCTAATTTTTCGATTTTCAATTCGAGATCGGTTTTTATTTTCTTCTCTTGTTCGGTGGCCACGGCTGAAGTTGTATTTGTCTTTTGCGTATCTCCATTTTTAGCCGATACATTACAACCGGTAAGCAAGCCTACCGCCAAAATGGCGCCGGTCATCCCATAATTTTTCCACGTCGAAGCATTCATAAATAACCTTTAAATTAATATTTAATCGCGCGAACGCGATGGCGGCAATCCGCTCAACTTCATCACTGTGCATTATAAATGCAGAGTTATTATGAGTTTGGATTTATGATTTGAGTATTTGCACAATTGGATATTCCGAGCGATTATCCGTTGGCAGGCATGGCATAATTTGCGAAAAATAGGTATGATTGCCACCTTGACTCACGCTGCCGCACGCAAAAATAAATATAAACAGCGGCACTGTTTGCGCCCGTAGCTCAGTGGATAGAGTGTTGGCCTCCGAAGCCAAAGGTC
>CAZCYS010000237.1:0-2271 GCA_964502825.1 uncultured Hydromonas sp.
TGATCGAAGCGGTGCATATTTTCGGCTTTCACTTGGCGACCATTGATCTGCGTCAAAATTCCGAAATTCACGAATCCTGCGTGGCCGAGTTGCTCAAAAGTGCGGGCTTGGTGGATGATTACAAAGCCTTGGACGAGGCGCAACGCCGCCAAATTTTGCTGGAGCAATTGCATTCGGCGCGCGTGTTGAGCAGCCCGTGGGTCACCCAAAGCGATTTGCTGCGCGACGAACTGGCGATTTTTAATGAAGCGCGCGTGCTGCGCGCGCAGTTTGGCGCACGCCTGATTGAGCAGTCGATTATCTCCAAATCCACCAGCGTGTCGGATATGTTGGAGCTGGCGGTGCTGCTCAAAGAAGCCGGTTTGGTGGCGAGTCAACCCGAGCCGCGTTGCGCGCTCGGCATCGTGCCGTTGTTTGAAACCATCGAAGACTTGCGTGCGGCGCCTGCGATCATGCACGACTGGTTCGGCATTGATTTGGTCAATGAATGGCTCAATCGCCGTGAACGCAAGCAGGAAATTATGCTTGGTTACTCGGACAGTAACAAAGACGGCGGCTTCCTGACCTCGATTTGGTCGTTGTACGAGGCGCAACAGGCGCTGATCGAGACCGCGAATCAGGCCAAAGTACAGGTATCGTTCTTTCACGGGCGCGGCGGTTCGGTCGGGCGCGGCGGCGGCCCGTCATATGAAGCGATTTTGGCGCAACCGGCGGGCTGCATGACCGGCAAAATCCGTTTGACCGAGCAGGGCGAAGTGATTGGTGCGAAATACGCCGACCCGGATATGGGGTTGCGTAATTTGGAAACTCTGGTGGCAGCGTCGATGGAAGCCGTGGCCAATGACGTCGGCGAAACCAGCGACTGGTCGCGTTTTGAACCCGCGATGAGCGAAATGTCCGATTTGAGTTTCAAAGCTTATCGCAAACTGGTTTATGAAACCGACGGCTTCACCGATTTTTTCCGTGCTGCCACGCCGATCAACGAAATTTCACAGTTGAACATCGGTTCGCGTCCGTCGTCGCGCAAGCCGTCACAACGCATTGAAGATTTGCGCGCGATTCCGTGGGTATTCTCGTGGGCGCAGGCGCGCATGATGTTGCCCGGCTGGTATGGCGTCGGTTCGGCGATTGAGCAGTGGGTCGGAGCGGATGAAACGCGCTGGGACGAGTTGCGCCAGATGTATCAGCAATGGCCGTTTTTCCAATCGGTGATTTCCAATCTGGATATGGTGATTGCCAAAACCGATATGGCGATTGCCAAACGCTACACCGAATTGGTCGAGGATGCGGCGCTGGCCGAGCGCATTTTCGGTGAAATCATTGCCGAATGGAAGCGCGTCGTGCATGCCTTGTTCATCGTGACCGGGCACAGTGCGCTGCTGGCGACCAATCAGACGCTGGCGCGCAGTCTGCGCAACCGATTACCTTATCTTGATCCGCTGAACTATTTCCAAGTTGAGTTGCTCAAACGCTACCGTGCGGGCGATCACTCCGAAGCGGTACAAGATGGCATTCACATCGCGATCAATGGCTTGGCAGCCGGTTTGCGCAACAGTGGTTAAATGCGATTGATTCGCTGTAATTTATGACCTGATCAATGCGGATAAGCATTTTTAAATGAACTTAACGCCAAAATCGAGTGTTCGAATCGGTTTTGGCGTGGTTTGATTAAATTGCATTAAAAATACATTACTGTAAATAATTGATCGTAACTGCTTGTAAAATAGGGCAAAAACGAACGATCGTGCCGTTAAAAAACGCAGGAAAACTTGTCAATCGCATAAAAAATACTGTTACAATAGCGCAGTAAATCAACTGATTTATTTTTTCGACCAATGGAGAGAACATGGAAAACATCGAACAACGCGTCCGTAAAATTGTTGCTGAACAATTGGGTGTGAACGAAGCCGAAATCAAAAACGAATCATCTTTTACCCAAGACTTGGGTGCTGACTCTTTGGACACCGTAGAGCTGGTGATGGCTTTGGAAGACGAATTCGAATGCGAAATTCCTGATGAAGATGCAGAAAAAATCGCGACCGTTCAACAAGCGATTGATTACGTAACAGCACATTCTAAATAATTGATTAAGTCCAAACGACTTGACGGTTTTTAAAGTGTCACGATAAAAGAGACCCGTTAGGTCTCTTTTATTATATTAGGCAGCGATTCAAAACAGATGTGGTGCGCTGTTTTTGAAGCCGCACGCGGAACAAAGAGGTAGGCTATGAGTAAACGCAGAGTGGTCATCACAGGTTTGGGCGCAGTGAC
>CAZCYS010000238.1:0-2241 GCA_964502825.1 uncultured Hydromonas sp.
GGTGCGACGCCGGATGCAGCGGCATTCGGCGATGCGGGCGCGAACACGCTCGGCCACATTGCACAGGCATGCGCGCGCGGCGAATGCGACCAGCGTGCCGCGCAGTACGGCGCTCTGTATGGTGATGCGGTGCGCAGGGGGGCATTGCACTTGCCTAATCTGACCGCACTCGGCTTGGCACAGGCGAATGCCGAAGCGACGGGGCAGTTTCCGACGGGATTGAATCCGAATGCCGAGCTGATCGGCGCGTATGGCTATGCAGCTGAATTGTCTTCCGGCAAAGACACGCCGTCCGGTCACTGGGAAATGGCGGGCGTGCCGGTGCTGTTTGACTGGGGCTATTTCAGCGACAAAACCAACTCGTTTCCGCAGGAGCTGCTTGATCGCATCGTCGCGCGCGCGCAGTTACCCGGCTACCTCGGTAATTGCCACTCCTCGGGCACCGTGATTTTGGATGAACTGGGTGAGGAGCACATCCGCACGGGCAAACCGATTTTCTACACCTCGGCGGATTCGGTATTTCAGATCGCCGCGCACGAGGGACATTTTGGTTTGGAACGCTTGTACGAATTGTGCGAAATCGTGCGCGAGGAGCTGAACGATTACAACATCGGGCGCGTGATCGCGCGGCCGTTTGTCGGCGAACGCGCGGGTGAATTTGAACGCACGGGCAACCGCCACGATTATGCGGTGGAGCCGCCTGCGCCGACGGTTTTGCAAAAACTGGTCGAAGAGCGCAGCGGCGAAGTCATTTCCATCGGCAAGATCGCCGATATTTATGCCAACGTCGGCATCACGCACAAGGTCAAAGCGACCGGCTTGGCCGAGCTGTTGGACGCAACGCTGGCGGCGGTGCGCACGGCGAAGGACAACACCATGATATTCGCCAACTTGGTTGATCTGGACTCCGCCTACGGCCATCGACGCAATGTCGCAGGCTACGCGGCGGCGCTGGAGTACATCGACGCGCGTTTGCCTGAGCTGTATCCGTTGCTCGGCGCGGACGACATCGTGGTGTTGACCGCCGATCATGGCTGCGATCCGACGTGGCGCGGCACGGATCATACGCGTGAGCATGTGCCGGTGCTGCTGTATGGCAAAAACATTGTGCCGCGCAATTTGGGCGCACGCACAACCTTTGCCGATATTGGGCAGACGCTGGCGCGTTATTTTGGTACCACGCCGATGGCGTACGGAACCGATTTATTAAAGGAGTAACAATCACATGGCCACCCCACACATCAATGCCGAAATGGGCGATTTCGCCGACGTGGTACTCATGCCGGGCGATCCGCTGCGCGCCAAGTTCATCGCCGAAACGTATTTGGACAACGTGCGCCAAGTGTGCGACATCCGCAATATGTACGGCTACACCGGCACGTACAAAGGCCGCCCGATTTCGGTCATGGGGCATGGCATGGGCATTCCGTCGTGTTCGATTTATATTAAAGAATTGATCACCGATTTTGGCGTGAAAAAAGTCATTCGCGTCGGCTCGTGCGGCGCGGTGCGACGCGATATCCATGTGCGTGACATCGTGATTGGCTTGGGCGGCTGCACCGACTCCAAAGTCAATCGCACGCGGTTTAAAGGGCATGATTTTGCCGCGATTGCCGATTTTTATATGGTGCAGGCGATGGTCGAGGCGGCCAAAGCGCACGGCACGCCGGTGCACATCGGCAATATTTTCTCAGCGGATTTGTTCTACAACCCCGATACCAGTCTGTTTGACACGATGGAGCAGTACGGCATTGTTGGGATTGAAATGGAAGCGGCGGGTATTTACGGCTTGGCGGCTGAGTACGGCGCCAAGGCTGCGGTGATTTGTACCGTGTCCGACCACATCCGCACGCAGGAGCAGGTGTCGGCCGCGGAGCGCCAAACCAGTTTCAACGACATGATGATTATTGCGCTGGAGTCGGTGCTGATTGGCGATCGGCAGGATGCGCAAAGTTTTTAAGAAAATACGGAAAAAGTAAACCCCCACTTTTTCCGTGCTTAACATTGGAAACTTTGTCAGGGAAACCCTGACAAAGTTTGAACAAAATCAAAGCGTTAAAATTGAGGATACTGTCAAGTATGCTTACCTACAGAAATCCTTGCGCTGAAAAACATATTTATTCCGCATTTTTTAAACGAGAGCGCTCTGTTAAAAAGCATGAGATGCTGCGGTTGCGTGTGGGTAATAATGACTATGCTTGGGCTTTAAATCCAACTTTATCCCACGCGCGCCATTCTTCA
>CAZCYS010000239.1:0-2235 GCA_964502825.1 uncultured Hydromonas sp.
GCTTCTTCCATCGCGATTTCATCAAACGGATTCATCGACATTTTCACATTCGCAATGTCCACATCCGAACCATCGGCCTTCACACGAACCGAAACGTTGTAGTCAACCACGCGTTTGACCGGTACTAAAACTTTCATATTTCGCCCCCATCAATAGGAATCTATAAAATCAAGCCATCGACGATGGCCGGTTTGGATCGAACAAGCGGTCATCCGGCTGTCCATCAGCCCTCAACCCCTCACGAAATCGCACATGCATTATACGCATTTTTGTAGGCATTCTGAGTCGCCTCGCGCTCCAATCCCAGCAAAAAAACTTAAATGCATCCCGAGCGATGATTCATACATCGCCATCAATCCGAAAAATAGCACACTCGTTCTTTTTTTTCAAATGTTTTTTTATTTTTTCACCATTTATGAAAGTTTTTTAAAAATTGGAACCATTTTCATAAAAAACTACGGCACACATTGGCTCCATACCGTCCAATCCACAAACACCATCAGCAAAAAACCCCGCTCATTGGCGGGGTTTATTTCTAAGCAGTGCAGAGGAGTGGCATCAATATCAATAGACCGCCATACGCCCAATCGGATGAAGCGACCTCAGCCCAACAGTAAACGCCCCAATTCCTCAACACTGTGCGCCACGGCACTCGGTTTACTCGCCAGCAAGTGGCGGTAATCGTGCGCCCCGTAGGTCACGGCAATGCTGCTCATGTGCGCGTTGTGCGCCATGTCAATGTCATAGCTGGTATCACCGATCATCACGGCGGATTCAACCGGCACATCCAGCTCCGATAAAATCTCATGCAACATCAACGGGTGCGGCTTAGAGACCGTTTGATCGGCGGTTCGGGTGGCGATAAACAACTTTTTCAACTCAGGACGCGTTTCAAACACATGGTTCAGCCCTATGCGCGACTTACCCGTGGCCACCGCCATATAGCGGTTTTGTGCACGCAACCTTTCCAGCAACGACCACACGCCATCGTACAAACTGACCTCCAATTCGGCGGTAAAGTAATACTGACGATAGCGCGCCATAAACGCCTGCATTTCGCTGTCGGACAAGGTGCGGCCGACCAAGCCGTTGGCCGCTTCGGCAAAGCCCAAACCGATCAGTTGCTGCGCTTGTTGCTTGGTGTATTCGCCCAAACCCAACTCGCTCGCCGCGCGACACAGGCTCTGTGAAATCATGGCAGTGGAGTCGAATAGCGTGCCATCCCAATCAAAAATAATCAGTTTGCTGTGCGCGAACGGTGGCTCCGTTGCGGTTGAAATGGATTCGGCGGATGGTTGATGCAATGAGTTGTGTGATGAATGAGACATCAGGTTTTTCTCCCGTTTTGTTTATTATGATGACGCTGGCACGCACCGTGCTTTTCACTCAAAAAGCGTCCAGCAACGCCAATGGCGTCCCATCAAAAAGATCGCCGATGGGCTGTTAGGCAAACTTCCTGAAGATATTTATCCGCGCAGCAAGGCACTGATCGCGCGCAATTCCTCCAGCACGCCGTTCATATCGGATACATCCGCCGGCTCCACCCATGCTTGCGTGGGCGCGGGGGTATCGTGCGCGATGTGGGTGCTTGGGTCGGCGGCGGTGTACGCAGCCGTTGATGCCGACGTGATTTCGCTTTTGCTGGCGCCCTTTGACGCAGAAGCGGCCACATCGGGCGGTGATAATTCAAACGACATCACATCTTCGGCCGCTTTTTGCTCCAATTGCAAACGCGCACCGGCGATGGTGAAGCCTTGTTCATACAGCAGTTCGCGGATTTTACGCACCAATTGTACCTCGTGCAATTGGTAATAGCGACGATTGCCACGCCGTTTCATCGGCCGTAGCTGCACGAATTCTTGCTCCCAATAGCGCAGCACATACGAGCGCACGTCACACAGCTGGCTGACTTCACCGATGGTGAAGTAGCGCTTGGCCGGAATCGGCGGCAGGTCGCGGGTGAGCACGTAGCCTTGGGGTTGCGTCATGGTTGTCCTATGGGTGTCGCGCGCGGATGCGCTCAGGTGACACGGTTCGGTTATTATTGTACACAATCAATGTGTTGCTGGGGCGTAAAACCGTCGTTATTAACGAGGCGAGTTAGACGCTCGCGCTCACCACACCGGATTTTTCAACCTGTTCTTTGAGTTTTTGACTGGCGTGAAAGCTGACCACGCGGCGCGCACTGATGGGCACGACTTCACCGGTTTTCGGATTGCGCCCCGGACGCGAGGC
>CAZCYS010000240.1:0-2209 GCA_964502825.1 uncultured Hydromonas sp.
AAGTGCGTGGCGCGCAGGTCAACGCCGTGCGTCAGCAAGTGGAACAACTGCTGAATGAAGCGCGTCAAGCGCTCGCCGATGCTGAGCTAAACGAACGTCTCTCGACTGAGCAACTGGACGTCACCTTACCCGGACGTGGTCTGGCGCGTGGCGGTATTCACCCCGTGAGCCGCGTCACCCGTCGCGTCGAAGCGATTTTCCGCTCCATGGGGTTTGACGTCGCGGACGGGCCTGAGATTGAAAACGACTGGTACAACTTCACCTCATTGAACAGCCCTGAAAATCATCCGGCGCGCTCGATGCAAGACACCTTCTACGTAGCCGACAAAGACGAACGCGGCCATCCGCTGGTGCTGCGCACGCATACCTCGCCGATGCAGGTGCGCTATGCGCGTACCCAAGTGGCGAAAATGCAGTCGGGCGAGCTCAAAGCCGGCAGTCCGATCAAAGTCATCGCGCCGGGGCGCACCTATCGCGTGGACTCCGATGCGACGCATTCACCAATGTTTCATCAGGTCGAAGGGCTGTGGATTGCCGAGTCGGTGAGCTTTGCCGACCTCAAGGCCGTGTACACCAATTTCCTACAAAAATTCTTTGAAACCACCGATTTGCAAGTGCGTTTCCGTCCGTCCTACTTCCCGTTCACCGAACCGTCGGTTGAAATCGACATGGCGTTTGGCACAGGGCCGAATGCGGGTAAATGGCTGGAAATTTCCGGCGCGGGGCAAGTGCATCCGAGCGTCATTCGCAATTTTGGCCTTGATCCCGAACAGTATATGGGCTTTGCCTTCGGTTCGGGCTTGGAGCGCTTGGCAATGTTGCGCTACGGCGTGAATGATTTGCGTCTGTTCTACGAAAATGATTTGCGGTTTTTGGCTCAATTTAATTAATTCGTGAAAAAGTCAACGAAGATTGGCTCGCGATAAAAACGCAGTAGATAACACTGAAGGTGTCCGATGTACATCCCCAAACATTTTGCAGTCAATGACGCCGATGAATGTCTTGCGCTGATGCAAGCATGTCCGCTGGCGGCGGTGGTGCAGCACACCGAAGCAGGTTTGCAGGCGAATCATATTCCGCTGTTGGTGGAGCGCAAAAACGATGCGTGGTTGATTCGTGGGCATGTGGCGCGAGCGAATGCGATGTGGCAGGCGGCGAACTCGGATGTGTTGCTGGTGTTTCAAGGCGCGGATGCGTATATTTCACCGAACTGGTATGCGAGCAAAGCGGTGGATCACAAAGCGGTACCGACGTGGAATTATGCGGCGGTGCATGTGTCGGGGCGATTGGTGGTGCATGAGGATGAGGCGTGGTTGCGTACCTTGCTCACCGATTTGACCGCCGAGCATGAGCAGCAGATGCCGACGCCGTGGGGTTTGAATGACGCGTCCGAGGCGTATATTGCGGCGAATTTGCGCGCGTTGGTAGGGATAGAAATTGAAGTAAAGCAGGTGGTGGGTAAGTGGAAGGTGAGTCAAAACCATCCGCAGACCAACCGCGAGACGGTCTGTCAGGGCTTGCGCAGTGAAGTGGGCGGACAGAATGAAACGATGGCGCGGATGATTGAGCAATTTGCACCGAAATAATTCATTGTGTTTGAGGTGCGGCAAGGAGATTGCGGGTCAAGCCCGCAATGACGAAGTATTGAATTCAGTTGCGCGGTGAAGTGGGCGGACAGAATGAAACGATGGCGCGGATGATTGAGCAATTTGCACCGAAATAATTCATTGTGTTTGAGGTGCGGCAAGGAGATTGCGGGTCAAGCCCGCAATGACGAAGTATTGAATTCAGTTGCGCAGTGAAGTTGGCGGACAGAATGAAACGATGGTGCGGATGATTGAGCAATTTGCGCCGAACAAGTAAATATTGAATATCGTATCCGAGTTGATTCGCATTGGGTCGGATCGGTATTTAAATATCAGCCGTCATTCCCGCGCAAGCGGGAATCCAGTGATGGTTGGATGGATAATGGTTTTTGTAGATTCCCGCTTGCGCGGGGATGACGATAAGTATTGAGAAGCGTTGAGTAATGGGCTTTGCAGGCGACGCTAAAAAATTTAGATTGGGTTTTAAACCGAAAAAAGTCGATTGGTACTTTTTTCGATTGGAGAAAACATGCAATTTTCAGAAAATTGGTTACGCGAGTGGATTAATCCCGATATTTCCAGCGAGGCGCTCGCGGATGTATTGACCATGGGGGGCTTGGAAG
>CAZCYS010000241.1:0-2196 GCA_964502825.1 uncultured Hydromonas sp.
ACGGTATTTATTTGGTCGAAACCGAAGCGGACATCGCCAAATTGCAGGTGAAAACACCGGATCATCTGGCCTACGTCACCCAGACTACGCTGTCTGTAGACGATACCAAGGGCGTGATTGAGGCGCTGAAAACCCGCTTCCCGCTGATCACCGAGCCGAAAAAAGCGGACATTTGCTACGCCACGCAAAATCGCCAAGATGCAGTGAAAGTACTCGCGCCGCAGGTGGAGGTGGTGATCGTGGTGGGCAGTCCGAATAGCTCAAACTCGAATCGTCTGCGCGAGCTGGCCGAGAAAATGGGCGTGGCTTCGTATATGGTGGACAATGCGAATGATCTGCAACCGGCGTGGTTTGCCAATGCGCGTAAAATCGGCGTGACTGCTGGCGCGTCCGCGCCAGAGGTTTTGGTCGAATCGGTGCTCAACCGAATTAAAGAACTCGGAGCCAATTCAGTCAGCATACTCGAAGGGGTTGAAGAATCGGTGAAATTCCCGCTACCCAAAGGTTTGAGTGGGTTGCAGAGTATTGAAGTGAAGGTTGAGGTGCTGTAATCGTGCGGACACGGAGTTGAATACCCACCACCGACAATGCCAGCCTCCGTAAACTGGGTGGGTCACTCAAACCAATTGACCGCCCGAACTTACGTGTTATAAAATATCGGAAATGGAATCCATTTTTTCTTTATCCTTACCCCAATATTTTATTGCCTTGTAAGTGGCATATCCAACGCCTGCACCTCCTGCCACGCCAGCGATAATTGGCCAAAGAGGTGCTGCAACCAATCCAAGAGAAACGGCTAAACCGCCTAAGGCTTGTGAACCTAACACGGTCACAGAACTTGCAGCCGCAACACCTCCGATGGATGCGCCAACACCTGCGCCAATGGCGGAGCTGCCTGTCAATAAAGAGGTTTCAACCTTGTTTGTGGGCAGCGTTTTTAGCTCATCAATAAACCCTTGAAGTTCATCTAAAGATTTTGCAATTACTTTTGAAGTGGATTCCGTCAGTGAAAGCGTTTTCTCTTTTAACACAGACATCGTAGAAAGTAGTTTTGGATCATCAATGCATCGCCGTGCACCATCGACAAGCAAAGCCACGCCCACTAACAGAGCAGAACCATTCACTGCCAACTCGGAAAAATCGATAGAATCAGATACAATATTGTGAATCACATCTCCCATCGAATAGCCTGCCATCCCAAGTACCGCAGATGCACCACCCATCAGTAGAAGTGCCGGTACAGCAATTCCGCTCCCCATGCCAACTACGCCTATTCCGCCGATGATTTGTGCTGCGATAGCCCCGATGCTTGCGCCAGTTGCGGCACCCGTGATTGACTCAATATTAAAATTACCCAATTCAGTTGCAACCACATCAGAACCCATGCTAATGACAGTTGAATGAACACCCCAGGCTAAAACACTTGCCCCAACAGCCATCTCCCCCAAGCCAACCACTAACTGATTTTCTGCACACCACTGCTTTGTCTTTTCTAAAGTTTCCTGAAACACCGTACTATCAAAATTTGATAATAAAAACTCTTTCGACATGACAATTCTCCAATTAATTTGAACAATTCAATGCTTCTGCTGTAACCGATGTCCCGACGTTTGTACTTTGCATATGAAGGATGCGCATGGTATTCGCGCCCATTTCTGCAGCACGATTGCGTGCTTCATTCATTGCGTTTTCGGACTCTCCACCCGTAGTCCAACTCATTGTATGAAAGCCACTCACAGTATTGATGAATTTACAATTCGCTATCGTTTCTTTATCAGAAATGACTCGTACTTGTCCGCCTTGTGTAGATAGCATAGTTGAACATCCAAACAAAATCATAACCATGCCAAACACCAAAATATACTGATTTTTCATAAATACCCTTGCAGATAATCAAAATTTAACTTGCAGGGACATTTTAACATACTTTATTCAAAATATTACTCACATAGCTTGCACCTAAAGAGCTTGTACTCATTTGTGAATGAGCCATACCATGACAGCATTTAGTCAAAGTCAACACATAAAATGGTCATGAATGAGTTCTTAAAGTTATTTGGTCAGCGATTAGCCGCCGTGCGCAAAGAGCGTGGTTGGAGTCAAGAGCAATTGGCTTTGGAATCAGGCGTTGCGCGTAGTTATCTCAGCGGTGTCGAGCGTGGGCAGCGCAATATCAGCCTCATCAATATTTGCCGT
>CAZCYS010000242.1:0-2190 GCA_964502825.1 uncultured Hydromonas sp.
GGTCGCTGCGTCCCATGGCGTGCAGGGCATCGCGGATCATCGGCCAGTTGTTCGGATCGTGGTAGCGCAGGAATGCTTTGTGTAGGCGACGGCGTTTTTCTTCTTTGACGATGTCGACTTTTTCACCGGAGCGTGAGATTTTTTCCAGCGGGTTGCGCTGTGTGTGCCACATGGTGGTGGCCATGGCCATCGGTGTGGGCAGGAAGGTCTGCACTTGGTCGAGGCGGAAGTTGTTTTTCTTGAGCCACAGCGCGAGGTTCATCATGTCTTCGTCGCTGGTGCCGGGATGGGCGGCGATGAAGTAGGGGATGAGGTATTGTTCTTTGCCTGCTTCTTTGGAGGCTTGCTCGAACAGTTGTTTGAATCGGTTGTAGGCGCGTAATTCGGGCTTCATCATTTTGGATAATGGCCCGGATTCGGTGTGCTCTGGTGCGATTTTGAGATAGCCGCCGACGTGGTGTTTGACCAGTTCGCGCACGTATTCGGGCGACTCGACCGCGAGGTCGTAGCGCAAACCCGATTGGATATTGATTTTCTTCACGCCTTTGATCGCGCGCGCTTTGCGATACAGTTCAATCAGACTGTCGTGGTTGGTGTTGAGGTTTTTGCAAATGTCGGGGTAGACGCAGGAGAGTTTGCGACAGCTCGCTTCGGTCACTTCGTCTTTGCAGCCGAGGCGGTACATATTGGCGGTCGGGCCGCCGAGGTCGGAAATCTGGCCGGTGAAGCCGTCGGTTTTGTCGCGGATTTCTTCGATTTCGTGCAGGATGGAGTCGTGTGAGCGGCTTTGGATGATGCGGCCTTCGTGCTCGGTGATGGAGCAGAAGGTGCAGCCGCCGAAGCAGCCACGCATGATGTTGACCGAGTATTTGATCATTTCCCACGCGGGGATTTTCGCGTCGCCGTAGGACGGGTGCGGATTGCGCGCGTAGGGCAGTCCGTATACAAAGTCCATTTCCTCGGTGGTGAGCGGGATGGGTTGAACGTTGAGCCAGACGTCTCGTTCGCCATGCTGCTGTACCAGTGCGCGGGCGTTGCCTGGGTTGGATTCGAGGTGCAACACGCGCGAGGCGTGCGCGTACAGCACGGGATCGTGCGCCACTGCTTCGTACGCGGGAATGCGGATCACGCTGTGCAGGCGCTCGTGGTCACGTTTGGCCACGCGTTCGGCTTTGGTCAGCAGTTTGATTGGCTGTTCCTTCGGCGTGTCGCTTTTGGCGCAGTTTTCGCCTTCAGTCGTTGGCTGTGTGGTGTCCAAATACGGGTCGGTGGTGGTGAATTGTGCATCCGAATTTTTCGGCGTATCCACGGTGGATGAGTCGATTTCGGCCCATTCCTCGGAAGGTTTCCAGCCGAGCGGAGCAATAAATGCGGTGCCGCGCACGTCACGGATTTCGCTCAATTTTTCACCGCGTGCGACGCGGTGCGCGATTTCAACGAGGGCGCGTTCGGCATTGCCAAACAATAGAATATCGGCTTTGGAGCTAATCAGTACCGACGGACGCACTTTGTTCGACCAGTAGTCAAAATGGGCGATGCGGCGCAGGCTGGCCTCGATGCTGCCGATCATTACGCCAACGCCCGGATAGGCTTCGCGGCAACGCTGCGCATACACGCTCACGGCGCGGTCGGGGCGTTTGTTCGGCTCGGCATTCGGCGTGTATGCGTCGTCCGAGCGCGGTTTGCGATCCGAGGTGTAGCGGTTGACCATCGAGTCCATATTGCCAGCGGTGACGCCGAAAAACAGATTCGGCGCGCCGAGTTTTTGAAAATCGTGTTTGCTGTGCCAATCCGGTTGGCTGATGATGCCGACGCGAAAGCCTTGCGCTTCCAGCAGGCGCCCGACCAGCGCCATGCCGAAACTCGGATGGTCGATGTAAGCGTCACCCGTGATCAGAATGATGTCGCACGAATCCCAGCCGAGTGCATCCATTTCCGCGCGCGTGGTCGGTAAAAATGGCGCGACGCCAAACCGCTTCGCCCAATACGGGCGATATTTATGAATGGGTTTGGCGATGGACGGCATGATGGACTTTCTTTAAAAAATTCAAGGACTTGGCATTATAAAGGAATTTGCCTTGAGCCGTGCGTGTGCAAAAAGTCCCAATTTTTTAATGAGGCTTTATTAAGGCACGCCGTTCATGCACTTTTAAGCGGCTCAAACAGATTAACCCGACCACGAAAAAGGCG
>CAZCYS010000243.1:0-2188 GCA_964502825.1 uncultured Hydromonas sp.
GTTTGAGCGCAAGTATCATGCGCGTGGCGAGCCGCTGTTTGTGTGTCGGTTTGAGCTACCGTCAAGGTTGCCCTTGTGTTGCCCTTGAATCAGTCGTCCGTCAGCCTCGTCCGTAGCCTTTAATCAGGCATCGAATCCCGCCCCCGTCTTTAGGATTATTTGCGAAATGGGCATATTCGGCCTACAATGGCGCTGTTTCTTTTTTTACAAAATCAACTGAATAGTGATTATCTGATTATCCATTGGGGGTGTGAGTCATGGCTCATTCAAACGCATACGACGTGATTATCATTGGCGCAGGCCCTGCGGGTTTAAGCTTGGCGCGCTCATTGGCGGATACGACGCTCAAGGTGGCGATCATTGACCCCGCGAGCGCGCAAACATTGCAAAATCCGCCGCCGGATGGCCGTGAAATCGCGTTGACGCATTACTCCAAGGAATTGTTGCAGGAGATGGGGGCGTGGGATGCGGTGCCGGAAGGCGAGATTTTCTTCCTGCGCTCGGCCAAGGTGGTGGATGGTACGTCGCCATTTGAACTGCATTTTGAAACGCCGGACAAAGCGCGCGGCAAACCGGCCGACACGCTGGGCTATTTGATTTCCAATCACCACATCCGCCAATCCGTTTATTCACAGGTTGAGCATCAAGCGAATCTGACTTGGTTCACCGAGCAAAAGGTACAAACCGTCGGTGCGACGCCTGAGCAAGCGCACGTCGTTTTGACCTCCGGTGAAAAATTGACTGCCGCGCTGGTCGTGGCGGCGGATTCGCGTTTCTCCACCACGCGCCAGCAGATGGGGATTCCGGTCGATATGCACGATTTTGGTCGCACGGTCATTACTTTCCGCATTGAGCACACCGCGAGCAACGAAAACACGGCGTTTGAATGTTTCCACTATGGCCGCACCTTGGCGATTTTGCCGTTGACTGAGAACCTGTCCAGCGCGGTAATCACGATTGATACGCAATTGGCGCATCAGGTGCAGGATGCAGACGATGAGGCGCTGGCGCAGGATATTGCCGAGCGCGTCAGTCACCGCTTGGGCGATGTGAAAGTGGTCAGCCAACGCCACCGCTATCCGCTGGTCGGCACGCATGCGCGCCGTTTTTACAGCACTCGCTTTGCGCTGATCGGCGACGCGGCGGTCGGGATGCACCCCGTGACCGCGCACGGGTTCAACCTCGGCCTGTCGAGCCAAGCGATTTTGAGCGATCTGATCAAATCGGCGCACCGCCAACGGCGCGACATCGGCGCGCCTACGTTGCTGCAACAATACGATCGCAAACATCAGCTCAAAACCCGCCCGATTTACCACGGCACGAATTTTGTGGTGAAACTGTTCACCAACGAAACGCCACCGGCGAAATTGCTGCGCACGGCGGTTTTGCGCGTCTCGGATGTGCTCATGCCGGTGAAAAAACTCATCAGCCATCAGTTGACGGGCTGATGAACAGCGGTTTGAGTGGATTGAATTGGCGTCAATCGGTGAAATCAACACGGATTGGCGCATTTTTATTAGGCGCTTGGGGTACTTGCAGCGTTTGGGGTGTTTCGAGCGCTCACGCACAGGCGGCGCCGATGTGCGAGCCGACGCAAGTCGAACAGATTCGCCACAGTACCGATATCACGGATTTGAATTTGAAGTGTTCGCTCACTTTGTCTGCCGACGCCATCATCGCGCGGCGCGTGGTCATAGCGGGCGAAGAGGCTTCGGGGCTCGTACTGGACTGCGCGGGTGGCATGATCATTGCGCCTGAGGCGGAGCCGTATTCATTACTCATCCAGTCGCGTCGCAACAGCGATGGCTCGTGGTCGGTGCCGCGACACGTGCAGGTGAAAAATTGCACGATCATCGGTGGCACGCGCATCGTGGGCATGGGCATCAACGGCCAAGCCGAAACGGTGCGCGAGTCATCGTTGACGGCGGGGCATACCGAGCGGGCACAGGCCGCGGCTCCAGTCGATACGCAGTTTGATCATGTGGTTTTCCAAGGGCGTGGCACCATCCCGCTGTACATTGCGCCGGGCGTGACGCACACGGCGGTGCGGCATTCAAAAATCACCGGACGCTCGGTGTCCACGGCGGTATATTTGGATGCGGAGTCGGCGCATACCGAGTTGAGCGACACGGTGATTGACACCCAGACGCGGCGCGAACTGCTGGCGGTGGACGGCTCGGCACACAAT
>CAZCYS010000244.1:0-2180 GCA_964502825.1 uncultured Hydromonas sp.
ACTTTTATACGTTTTATTCATATCGCGTCCTTTAGTGACAGATCAATTTAAATAGTTTGGTTACAAAATATATGTTAATCAGATGATTAAAATAGAGAAATAGGCAGTTAAACGATTTGGATTATAATATAACCCGTCCCAAAAAGTGCAAAATATGCTTATTTTTGACGCATTAAGAATATAAATAATGGGGGTTTTGCAAAAAAGAAACAGGGAGTATTCATTTATATTTAAATATATACCTTTAATTTTTAAGTTGTTTTTATTTATTTATGTATATAATAATCTATTATTTAAATCTTTCGCGGCACTTTTACCGCAAAACTGGCGATGGCCGCGACCAATGCCAACGCAGCGTCCGCCCACCACATCCAGTCAAAACTGTGGGTATATTGAACGGCGAGGCCGCCAAGATAGGCGCCCAAAAACGCACCCACTTGATGTGAGAGCATGGTCAGACCAAACAGCGTGCTGATATTGCGCAAACCAAACAGCCCGCCAACCAGTCCGGCGGTGGGTGGAACAGTCGCCAGCCAAGTCGTACCCAATACGGCGGCGAAAATATACCACGTCACCTCTGTTTTTGGGGCGAACATATAGCACACCACCGCCAGCACGCGTATCAGATATAGACTACCGAGCACTTTGGACATGGAATATTTTTGGCAGAGCTGCCCTACTGCCAAACTGCCAAATACGTTGGCGATGCCAATCACCGCCAAAGCGGTGCTGGCCACCGTTGACGGCAGACCGCACATTGAAACGGCACCCGGTAAATGCGTGACCAAAAATGCGACATGAAAACCGCAGGTAAAAAACCCAATGTGCAGCAGCCGATAGTTGCGCGAGCTCCACGCATGGCGAAACCCGACTTTTTCATTGGGAACAGCGACACCACAGCAGGCGGATGCCGCCTCTGTCGATTTCGATACCGCAGTAGCGGTGGTTTTCCCTGTGATCCAGTACAGCAAAGGCATACTGGCCAAGGCAACCAAGCCCAAGCTGGCGGTCGCGATTGCCCAAGACCACATGCTGAGGAAAAACTGTACCAAGGGTGCGAAAATGAACTGCCCGAGCGAGCTGCTCGCATTGATTAAGCCGGAGACAAAGCTGGTGCGATGCGCCGGCACCATTTGCACCGCCGCGCCAATGAACAGCGAAATGCTGGTCAATCCCGCGCCAATGGCCGATAAAATGCCGAATACCAAAAAGACGCCGGTCGCATTTTGCATGAACGGCATCATCAGCAAACTGCCAACCAAGAATAGAAACCCGAGCAAAGCGACATGACGCACGCCGTAGCGTTCGGCCAACAATCCGGCGATGGGCTGCGCAAAGCCCCACATCACTTGCCCGACCGCCATGGCAAGGCTGACCAAGGCAATTGACAAGCCTGTGTTTAATACGATTGGCTGAACGAACAAGCCCAAAGACTGACGCATCCCCATGGAGACCAAAACGATCAGACAGGCGGCGAGAATAAAGGCTTTGTAGGGGCGAGGCGCTTGACTAACGCCAGAAGGCGCTACTGGCATTGCACCAGAGGATGCCACGCCCACAGAATGGTCGACCAAGGTCTGATTGAGCACCGATTCGTTCTGTGTTTGTTTGGCGGAAGGCGTATGTGAGTCAAGGGTCATGGGATAGCAAATCGTTGTTCAAACCAGTCAACAGAACCCTGAGGGTCGACACAGCGTATGAATCAATAGAGATAATGAATAGGCAATGATTATAACCGAACGCACACACACAAGGAAATTATTCAAGCCTGCGCAGATTTTCTCCGCGCTCAGTCAAGTGAATATATAAAGATATGAATTCAAACCGCTCAAATACAATCGGCCAGACACCCCGCATGAAGTGCTTGGCCGATATCCTTCAGCAACCATGATTCTTCGGCGAAAAGCCGAGTCAGAATCGCAATACGCTGCTATTCATCGTTGTCGTGGTGCGCGACACCCATTACACCGCATCAGAACCGGTTTCGCCGGTACGGATACGAATCACTTCGTCAATAGTACGTACGAAAATTTTACCGTCGCCGATTTTACCCGTATGTGCCGCTTTGATGATGGCATCCACGGCGGTATCCACCAAACCGTCGTCAATCACCAATTCCACTTTCACTTTGGGCAAAAAATCCACCACATATTCGGCGCCGCGGTACAACTCCGTGTGAC
>CAZCYS010000245.1:0-2177 GCA_964502825.1 uncultured Hydromonas sp.
GCCATCACCTGCTCGATTTGCGCGTCTTGCAAAGTGCTGTTCATGTCCTGCAAACGCACCCGATACGCCATGCTTTTTTCGTCCGGCGCGACGCGTTCGCCTTGATACACATCGAACAATTCCACCGACTGAATGATCGCGCACTCTGCACTGCTTTGGCGCAAATTGAAGATAAGTTCTTGAATTTGTTGCGCTAATATATCACGTTTCACGATAATCGCCAAATCGCGCGTGACCACTTGCTGTTTAGACACCGCCTGCGCCACCGGCAATTGACGGGCAAACACCGCCTGCGCATCCAACTCAAACAGAATCGGCGCACGCGGCAAATCGTGCGTTTGCTGCAAACGTGGGTGCATTTGCCCGAGCCAGCCGATTGCCTGCCCGTTCAAAAACACTTTGGCGCAGCGCCCCGGATGCGCCGCCGGATGAGCAAACGCCTCAAACGCCAACGTCGCAGGCGCGAACAAGCGCTCCAAATCGCCTTTGACATCGAAAAAGTCCACGTCAACGGTTTTCGCCGACCACTGCTCCGGCTGTACCGAACCATACGCCAACCCGGCCAAACGCAACGGTTGCGCGATATTCGGCACGGTCGATTCGGTCGCCTGTACGCTCGCATCACGGTGGAATACTTTCGCAATTTCAAACACACGCACGCGGTTTTGTGAGCGCGCCAAATTGGTTTTCAAATTGTGCACCAGCGAGCCGATCAACTGCGTGCGCATCACCGCCAGCGACGCGGCAATCGGGTTGAGCAATTCAATCGCCACCTGCTCCGGCACAGCAAAATCACGCTCCAATGCGGGATCGACGAAGCTGTAGTTCACCACCTCTTGATAATCCATCGCCACCAGCGCATCGCGTACCGCGTCCGCCGGACGCACCGCCTCGGGGCTGTCCAGCACCGTCAGGCGCGCCAACGGTGCGTGGGTCGGAATGTTGTTGTAACCGAACAGGCGAACAACCTCCTCGATCAAATCCTCTTCGATCGCCATGTCAAAGCGATACGACGGCGCCTGAACGTGCAGCACCTCACCGCTTGGCGTGTGTTCGCGCTCAACCTGCAATTGCAAACGTGACAAATCCGCCACCATTTGCTCGGCGGGAATTTCCACGCCAATCACTTTGCACGCACGCGCCACGCGCATTGAAACCTTTTCGCGTTTGGGCAACGTGCCCACCACTTCGGACACCGGCCCGATTTGTACGGGGTTTTCGTCACCCTCACCACCGCAGATTTGCTGCACCAAAGCCGTGGCGTACTCCAACGCCTCGATTTGCCCCATGAAATCCACACCGCGCTCAAAACGATGCGCCGCATCCGAGGTGAATTTGTAGCGGCGGGTTTTGCCCTGAATCACCTCAGGCGCGAAAAACGCCGCCTCAAGGAAAATATTCTTCGTGGACAATTCCGCCTTGCTGTCCCAGCTGCCCATCACGCCCGCCATGCCGACCGCTTTTTCATCGTCGGCGATGACCAGCACATCGTCCTGCATTTCGTGGGTTTGCTCGTTCAGCAACTTGATCGACTCGCCGGCTTTGGCCATGCGCGCGGTCAAACCGCCGCTCAAACGATCCAAATCATAAACGTGCATCGGCTGACCGAGCGTGAGCATGACGTAATTGGTGATGTCCACCAGCGCGGAAATCGAACGATGACCCGCGCGCTCCAAGCGCTGAATCATCCACTGCGGCGTAGGCGCAGCCGCATTCAGATTCTTAATCACACGCCCCGTGAAGCGACCACACGCCGTCGGCGCGTCAATGCGAATCGGTAAAGTCGCGTCGCAATTCGGCGCCACCGGCTCGATCACCAACGGCGTCAACGACACCGCTTTTTCACCGCCGACCAGCGCACACACGTCGCGCGCCACGCCGCGCACCGACAAGCAATCCGCGCGGTTCGGCGTGAGTTTGATCGTATAAACCGTGTCGTTCAGATTCAAATAGCTGCGAATGTCCTCGCCCACCGGCGCCGCATTGTCACCACTCGCCGGCAATTCATACAAACCGCTCGCGTCGGGGTTAATCCCCAATTCCTTGGCCGAACACAACATCCCGCTGGACGCCACACCGCGCAATTTCGCATTTTTGATTTTAAAATCACCCGGCAATACCGCACCCACCGTCGCGCACGGCACACGAATGCCCACGCGCGCATTCGGCGCACCGCA
>CAZCYS010000246.1:0-2175 GCA_964502825.1 uncultured Hydromonas sp.
ATGGTTATTGATAGTATCTAAATTACGGAGTTGTTATGGTCATTATTTGGTTTCGTGCTGACTTGCGAACCATTGATCAGCCGGCCTTAAACGCTGCTGTATCATTTGCGCAATTGAATCATTTACCGCTGCGTGCTGTGTATTTCACGACGCCTGAGCAGTGGCATTTGCATGATATGGGTGCGGTGCGGGTGGATTTTGAATATCGCTCGGTCTGTGCATTACAGGCAGATTTGGCAGGATTGAACATCAACTTGGATATTGTGCCTGCGCATTGTTTTGCCGAAATACCTGAGAAATTGCTGGCGTATGTGAATGCACATCAGGTTCAGGCCGTGTTTGCGAACCGTCAGTATGAGTGGAATGAGGTGCTGCGTGACCGTGCTGTGCATCGCTTGTTGCGTGCATCCGGAGTGACGATTGAATGGACGCACGATCAAACATTGCTGCCGCCGGATGCCATTAAAACGGGGCAAGGAAATTTCTACGCGGTATTCACTCCCTATAAAAAAGCGGTTTTGGCTCAATTGACTCATGCCATGCCCATTCCATTGCAGCCCGAACCCGAGCCAATGCCTGTTCGAAATTATGCGACACAGCAATTGTTTGATGCGTCATTGTTTTTTCAGCAGCAGTTCGGTTATGTTCAAACGCCGCATACCCATGCTGAATGGCCGGCCGGTACAGAGCAGGGATTGCTTCGCTTGACTGAGTTTTGTGATGATGATTTAGCCGATTATGCCCGTTGTCGTGATTTTCCGGCCAAACGTAAAACCAGTGGTTTATCACCTTATTTAGCGGTTGGGGCTATCAGCGTTCGCCAATGTTGGCATGCGAGTGAAAATGCGCGTTATCAGCATCAGTTACGGCATGATGATGTGCTGGCTTGGCAAAATGAATTAATTTGGCGTGACTTTTATCGTCATGTGATGGTGGGCTTTCCACAATTGGGGCAAAGCTTGCCGTATAAACGCTCAAGTTTGACTATTCAATGGCGTAATGATACGCAGGATTTTGCGGCTTGGTGTGCGGGACAAACCGGCTTTCCGTTGGTGGATGCGGCCATGCGCTGTTTGAATGCGACGGGCTTTATGCACAATCGCTTGCGTATGGTGGTTTCCATGTTTTTGGTCAAAGATTTGCTGATTGATTGGCGTTGGGGTGAGCGCTATTTTGCACAAAAACTGATTGATTTTGATTTTCCGTCTAATAACGGCGGTTGGCAGTGGAGTGCGTCAACGGGCATGGATTCGGTGCCGTATTTTCGGATTTTTAATCCCACCACGCAGAGCGAGCGGTTTGATCCTCAAGGTGAGTTTATTCGCGCTTGGATACCCGAGTTGCAGGGTGTCAGCGCGCCGGCCATTCATGCACCTACGCCAATTGACGCGCCTGACTATGTGCGTCCGATTGTTGATCATTCGTGGGCGCGTATGCAAACCATCGCGGCATATAAAAGTGCGCTGTGACGGATTTCAATGACGGATTTTTAATGGCGTAACTATGCGCCAGTGTGCATTGACTATGTATTTGGCGCCCAGATTGTTTTGAGTAGTTCATGGGAGCCGGCAAGGTGATTTGTCGGCTCTTTTTTATGCCTTTTTCGGTCTTTTGAAGAGAAAAGGTAGTGTTGCTTTTTTAGCAAAGGATTTTTGATTGGCAAATTTTTATTTATCAGTTTTTCTTTGAAGTGTGTAATCGTTTTTATATTTATATTTATATTGGAGATAAAATTAGTTTAAAAGTTATCTTTTTTTACTAAAAATGCATATTTTTACGGCTAAATTTATGAAAACGGTTACATAATTTTTGCATAAATTGCTTGGCACCGCATGTCAAGAGAATATAATAAGAGCGCCGCAATCATGGCTTACAGAGTAGTTCGTCGGCTTTTGTAAGACAACGTTGCTCGCACATCAGTTCAGAGCATTGTGATTGTGACTCGGTGTATTTGCATGACCGCTACTTGGAATGTATGACTTTTGATCCGCGAGGCGATTGTTGACAGGATGGGGCGAGGGCCAATTGCACGTGTGATTTGCGGTGAAATTCAGTATTTGTTTTTGCAGTATCTTCATTTGACGTGTTTCATTGTTATTTCATTGAATAGATCATTTTGACTCGTTGCTTTAGGGTCGCAGGGGAAAGATAATGTCTGAGCCAAGAAAGTTACCA
>CAZCYS010000247.1:0-2149 GCA_964502825.1 uncultured Hydromonas sp.
CATCGCAGTCGTAATCGGCGATTACCACCAGATTTTTGTGTCGGCTCAACGCGTCGGCCAAATGCGCTGCGGCGCTGTTGATATTCAGTAGATCGGTCGGAGGCAGCAGATGCGCGAAATCAAGCTGCGCTTCCTGCGCCGAATGTACACCACGCGCCGCGAGCAGCCGCGCGAGCAGCGGTGAGTAACCGCTCGCTTGCAAATTCTGCGCATCAGCGGGACGAAAATCCCGCGCCAAAATCACAGTCATACGCCCTCCTCGCAGCCATGTTGCATGAGCCAAGCGAAGGGGGGCGCGCTATGGGTCACGGGTTTGTTGCGCCATTTGCCCTGAATTTTTTGCCAAAAACTCAATGGCGCAAATTCAAACTGATGCACGCAGGCGCATGGGGTGTCGGTCAAAACGGACAATTGCGCCGGTTTGCCCGCACGCAACGACGCGGCGGCAGGTGCGAACAGCGAAATCAATTCGTCCAAATCATTGGCAAAGGTGATTTGCGGTATCGAGCTGCTCAAAAACGTCGTTTGCGTCAATAATTCCGTCGGAATCTGCTCGGCGCGGGCGTTTTGATCGAGCCAAAAGCTGTTGATCGGGCGTGCGCCGCGTGCGGTGCGTGCCTGATTGATCGGATGGGTGTGTAACAGCATTTGCAGCTCGGTGAGTAGGGTTTGCCAGCGTTTCAAGTCGCTTCCTTGCGGTAAAAAAACTTCCAACATATCGCTTTGCGCGTAGGCCAAGCTCGGCGCATGGTAATCAAAGCCATTGGGCGCACGGATATAGGCGACGGCCTCATTGTCCACCGGTGTCACTGTCCAGTCCAATTCGCCCAACCACGGTTGCACGGTCTCAAAAATCGCCTGCCAATCACTTAAATCCTGCGAGGGTAAGTTGGTTCCCTTACTTTCCTTAGTATCGCCATAAAAGTGGTGTACATTCACGTGATCGCGTCCTGCCGCCCAGTACACGGGTGTCAGGCGCAACCATGTGGCGGTCGAAGCGCAGGCGATGTCCTCGCGTGCGGCGGTGATGTTGGCTCGGGCGGCGAGTAAGGGCGCCAGTCCCAAATCCGCAGACAGACCGCGTTGTACCAGCTCGAAACACACATCGGCGCTGTGTATCGGCTGTATGGACAGTGTGTCGCAGTGGTGCCGGTAGCGGGCAGCGTTGAGCAGGCGCAGATCGGCGTATCGGGTTGATGCGCGCTCCTGCGGTGACAGTGCCGCCCACAGTGCGCCGAAAAAGCGTGCGTCGGTGGCCAATAGGTAAAAAACGTTGGCGGCGGTCGTGTGTGTGGTCTGGGCGGGATTTAAGCTCATGGAATGGGTATTTGTCGCGAAGTCATAGGCTAAGAATGATAAACTATCGGCTTTGTTTTGGGTGAGGCTTTGTGCCAAAAAGCATGAGGCGATGATGCCATATAGTTGAACAAGATAAAATCAGTCGGCGAGCGCGTATCTGTATCTAACGCTCACAGACCCTGAATTAGGAATTGTATGAATTGGTCGTTTGAATGGTTACTCGGCTGGCGCTACACCAGCGTCTCGCGCGGTGCGCGTAAAAACCGCTTCATTTCGTTTATTTCCATCCTCTCGATGATCGGTATCATCCTCGGCGTAGCCGCGTTGATTATCGTATTGTCGGTGATGAATGGTTTTCAAAAAGAAGTCCGCGCAAAAATGCTCTCGGTGATTCCGCACATTCAGGTGTACGCCTCACCAAACACGCCGGAGGGCTGGGAGCAGCCACTCACGCAATTGATCGCGAAAAATCCGCAGGTACAGGGCGTCGCGCCGTACATGAGCAGCCAATCTATCATTCTGCATCAGGGTGAAATGATCGGCGTGAAGGTCGAAGGCATCGACCCGAAAGAGGAAAATCAAGTATCCGAAGTCGGGCAAAAACTCATCGCCGGTAGCCTGGGCGAGCTGACCGACGAGAGTTTCAATATCGTGCTCGGCGTGGAGCTGGCTCGCTCGCTCGGTTTGCAAACCGGCCCGAATCAGTTTGCGCTGGGCAAGGAAATCACGCTGCTCGCACCCGAGGCGAACGTCACCGTCGCCGGCATGATGCCGCGCATGCGCGAATTCAAAGTGGTGGGCATCGTCAGCTCGGGGCATTTCGAGATTGATAACTCCTTCGCGTTTATCA
>CAZCYS010000248.1:0-2148 GCA_964502825.1 uncultured Hydromonas sp.
TATACGACTCGGGTTTATATGAAAATGTGAGTGCGAATTTGAGCGGCTCGGTTTTGCACATCAAGCTTAGCGAACGTCCGGTTATTTCGGAGTTCAAAATCACCGGCATGAAACGTTTGGATGTCAAAGCCTTCCGAGAAACCCTGAAATCGAAAGGCTTTGCACAAGGGATGCCGTACAATCCGGCGGCATTGGAGCAAATCAAAGCCGAGTTGACCCAAGCCTATCGTGACTCCGGTTTGACTGATGCATCGGTGACTACCGAAGTGATTAAACAAGATCGCAATCAAGTCATCGTCAATGTCAAGGTTGAAGAAGGCAAAAGTACAAAAATTCGTGGCATCAATATTGAAGGCAATACCCATGTATCCGACTACACCATTCGTAATCAGATGGAAATGGACAAAAACGGTATTTTCTCGTGGTACACCAAGGACAGCGTTTATTCCGAAGAACGTTTGAAAGCGGATTTGGAAAACATCCGTGCGTATTACTATGATCGTGGCTATTTGGATTTTGACTTCACGGATGTACGCGTGATGCCATCGGCCAAAGGAAATGGTGTGGATTTGAATTTGACGGTCAAAGAAGGTGAACCCTATCGCGTGAGTAGTTTGACGCTGGTCGGCGACACCAAAGGCACACCGCGCGCCGACATTGAAAAATTATTGAAATACCGCATGGGCAGTGCCTATTCGCGTGAAAAAATCAGCAAAATTGTCGAAAATATTCATGATCGTTTGGGCGAAGACGGCTACGCATTGGCTCAGGTCGATGTTCAACCGAAGCCCAGCGCCGATCATACGGTCGATGTCGTCATCGCGGTTAATCCGATGGAGCGCGTGTATGTGCGCCGTGTGAATATTACGGGTAATAGCCGAACGCAAGACTTCGTGATTCGTCGTGAAGTGCGCCAGATGGAAAGCGGCCTGTTTGACGGAGCGAAAGTACGCTTGTCGCGCGACCGTATTGACCGTTTGGGTTACTTTGACAAGGTGGACGTTGAAGTGGTTCCCGTGCAAGGCACTAATAATCAGGTAGATGTGAATTACAGTGTGAACGAATTACCAACCGGTGACTTGAAGCTCGGTTTGGGCTACAGCACCAGTGATAAAGTCACCTTGTCCGGCTCGATTACCGAAAACAACTTTATGGGCAGCGGTCAGTCATTGTCCGTGGCGATTGACACCAGCAAATCATCGCGCAATATCAGCATTTCCACTACCAATCCCTACTTTACCAAAGATGGTATTAGCCAAACGGTGGGTGCGTACTATCGTCGGACCGATCAATCGAAGCTGAATTTGTCAACGTCGGTGTATACCACAGCCGGTCTGAATTTGGTTTACGGCATTCCTTTGACTGAACGTCATCGTTTGTATTTGGGGATGAACCCTGAGTACAACAAAATTGAGTTGGACCAAACCAGAAGTCCTGTGGGTTATTTGGACTTCATGAAAAAGTACGGTAAAGATAAAAATCATTTCATGACCTACGCCATGACCTTGGGCTGGAGCTACGATACGCGTGATTCGGTGGTGATGCCGAGCCGTGGTCAATACCAGAAAGTATTGGGTTCCATTGCGCCGTTTGGTGATTTGAAATACTACACGTTGTCGTATCAGTACCAGCAATATGTGCCGTTGAGCAAGCGCTTCACTCTGGCGTTGAACACCCAGTTTGACTACGGTAAAGGTTTGGGCAGCTCGGTTTATCCGTTTTACAATGGCTTCTTTGCCGGTGGCTTGGGGTCGGTTCGCGGCTACGACAGCAGCACCGTTGGCCCTCGTGAAACCCGGAACCCGAATGATCCGACGCAAACCGGTTATAACTATGTCGGCGGTAACAAACGAGCGATTGCCAATGTGGAATTGCAGTTCCCATTCCCGGGGATGACCAAGAGCAAGGCGGCGCGATTGTTTGTCTTTGCTGATGCGGCCGGTGTCTGGGCAGATCAAAAATCCAGCGCCTATGTGGCAGGTAGCGAAGGCATGCGCTATTCAGCCGGTTTAGGGTTGCTGTGGGCATCGCCAATTGGACCGCTGAAATTCAGCTATGGTATTCCGATCAAGAAAAAAGCGGGTGATGAAGAGCAACGTTTCCAATTCCAGATTGGTACCTCGTTCTAATCTGCTATGATGCAGGCTG
>CAZCYS010000249.1:0-2148 GCA_964502825.1 uncultured Hydromonas sp.
CAGCCTGCATCATAGCAGATTAGAACGAGGTACCAATCTGGAATTGGAAACGTTGTTCCTCATCACCCGCTTTTTTCTTGATCGGAATACCATAGCTGAATTTCAACGGGCCAATCGGCGACGCCCACAGCAAACCTAAACCTGCTGAATAGCGCATCCCTTCGCTGCCTGCCACATAGGCGCTGGATTTTTGATCCGCCCAGACACCGGCTGCATCGGCAAAGACAAACAAACGCGCTGCTTTGCTCTTGGCCATGCCTGGGAATGGGAACTGCAATTCAACATTGGCAATAGCGCGTTTGTTACCGCCGACATAGTTATAACCGGTCTGTGTCGGATCGCTCGGATTTCGAGTTTCACGAGGGCCGACGGTGCTGCTGTCGTAGCCGCGAACCGAGCCCAAACCACCGGCAAAGAAGCCATTGTAAAACGGATAAGCCGAGCTACCCAAACCTTTACCATAGTCAAACTGGGTGTTCAAGGCCAGAGTAAAACGCTTGCTCAATGGCACGTATTGTTGATACTGATACGACAGCGTGTAGTATTTCAGATCGCCAAACGGTGCGATGGAACCCAATACTTTTTGGTATTGACCACGGCTCGGCATCACCACTGAGTCACGCGTATCATAACTCCAACCCAAGGTCATGGCATAGGTCATGAAATGGTTTTTATTTTTCCCATATTTGTTCATGAAGTCCAAATAACCCACAGGACTTCTGGCTTGATCCAGCTCAATTTTGTTGTACTCCGGATTCATCCCCAAATACAAACGATGTCGTTCGGTCAAAGGAATGCCATAGACCAAGTTTAAACCAGCCGTGGTATACACAGACGTTGACAAATTCAGCTTCGATTGATCGGTACGACGATAGTACGCGCCCACCGTTTGGCTGATGCCATCTTTGGTGAAGTATGGGTTGGTGGTGGAAATGCTGATATTGCGCGATGATTTGCTGGTGTCAATCGCCACAGACAATGACTGACCACTGCCCATAAAGTTGTTTTCAGTAATCGAGCCGGACAGGGTGACTTTATCACTGGTGCTGTAGCCCAAACCGAGCTTCAAATCGCCGGTTGGCAATTCGTTCACATTGTAATTCACATCGACTTGATTATTCGTGCCTTGCACGGGAACCACTTCAACATCCACTTTATCGAAGTAGCCCAAACGGTCAATACGGTCACGTGACAAACTCACTTTTGCACCATCAAACAAACCACTTTCCATCTGACGGACTTCACGGCGAATCACGAAATCTTGCGTTCGGCTATTACCCGTGATATTCACACGGCGCACATACACGCGCTCCATTGGATTCACCGCAATCACCACGTCCACCGTATGATCGGCGGAGGGCTTCGGCTGAACGTCCACCTGAGCCAATGCATAGCCGTCTTCACCCAAACGATTGTGAATGTCTTGGACAATTTTGCTGATTTTTTCACGTGAATAGGCGCTGCCCATGCGGTATTTCAGTAATTTTTCAATGTCCGCGCGCGGCGTACCTTTGGTGTCGCCGACCAGTGTCAAACTACTCACGCGATAGGGTTCACCCTCTTTAACCGTCAAATTCAAATCCACGCCATTGTCTTTGGCTGATGGCGCCACGCGCACATCCGTGAAATCAAAATCCAAATAACCGCGGTCATAGTAGTACGCACGGATATTTTCCAAGTCGGTTTTCAAACGCTCATCGGAGTAAACACTGTCTTTGGTATACCACGAGAAAATACCGTTTTTGTCCATTTCCATCTGATTGCGAATGGTGTAGTCGGACACATGGGTATTGCCTTCAATATTGATTCTGCGAATTTTCGTGCTTTTACCTTCTTCAACCTTGATGTTGACGATGACTTGATTGCGATCTTGTTTAATCACTTCGGTACTCACCGATGCATCAGTCAAACCGGAATCACGATAGGCCTGAGTCAGCTCGCCTTTGATTTGCTCCAATGACGCCGGATTGTACGGCATCCCTTGCGCAAATCCTTTGGATTTAAGAGTTTCGCGGAAAGCTTTTACGTCCAAACGTTTCATGCCGGTGATTTTGAATTCCGAGATGACAGGACGTTCGCTAAGTTTGATGTGTAAAACCGAGCCGCTCAAATTCGCACTCACATTTTCATATAAACCCGAGTCGTATA
>CAZCYS010000250.1:0-2136 GCA_964502825.1 uncultured Hydromonas sp.
GATTGACACCCAGACGCGGCGCGAACTGCTGGCGGTGGACGGCTCGGCACACAATTGGATCGAGCGGAATCACTTCGTTTCGCCGGTCAATGGCGGAATTTATCTGTACCGCAATTGCGGCGAGGGCGGTACGGTGCGGCATCAAGCGCCGCAGTTCAATCGGATCGAGGACAATACTTTTGATTATCGCGCGGCTTGGGGTTGGCGACCGGCGGTGTGGATCGGCTCGCGTGCGGGTTGGGTCGGGTGGCGTTCGTATTGCGCTGCCGACAGCGGTTATTCCTTGGGCAGTAGTGTCGAGGATGGCGATTTTGCCGATCACAATGTGGTTCAGAATAATATTTGGCTCAATCGTTCAATCTGGTGGTCAACGCTGGACTGGGGTGCGGAGAATGTGTGGTCGGGCAATCGGCGTGAATGAGTTTGGGGTTGTGATAGAAATGAATAAAAAAGCGGCCTGCGAATATGCAGGCCGCTTTTGCGATGGATTGAAGATGTTTGTGCGGGCTTAGGCTTTTTTGACAAACTGTGATTTCAAACCCATTTGCCCAACGCCGTCGATTTTGCAATCAATATCGTGATCGCCGTCCACCAAGCGGATGTTTTTCACCTTCGTGCCGACTTTGACGACCAAGGACGAGCCTTTGACCTTCAGGTCTTTGATGACGGTGACGGTATCACCGTCTTGTAAAACCTGTCCATTGGCGTCTTTGACCACGCGCGGTGCGTCGTCGTCAGCGGCGTCGGAAGTGAGCGGCCACTCATGCGTGCAGTCCGGACAAATGTACTGTTCGCCGTCGGAGTAGGTGTTTTCCATGCCGCAAACAGGGCAGGCTGGGATGGTATTCGGCATTGCGTTCCTTTAGTTTATGGATTGATTAAATCGATGCGCCGGCGGTTTGCGCCGCTAAGGCCAACGGGTTCGGCGTTGGCTCGCCGACTTTGCGTAAAATATTGTCGTCCGTGTGGTGGAATGGTTCGCTCAGACCTTGAATCTGCATCACGGTGTCTTCGCTATAGCCCCATGTTCCATCATCGTTGATGCGCACTTTGATGCGAAACTCCACGGTTTTGAACGCGTGCTCCAAGAATGGGTTGGAGTTGATGCCATAGTACGGATCGCCTTGACGCGCGATCAGTTCAAACTCTTTCGCGTCCGGCGCTACCGTTCCGCCTGCCATCAGGGCTTGTCCGCGCGGAATGGTCAGGGTATGAATCACCGTCTGCGTGGCCGGCTCCCACAGCCAATAACCCACTTGATCATGATAGGTTTTGACCTGATCAGGCTTGGTGATGTGGACGTGGTAGCGCAAACCGTAGAATAATTGAGGGCCATTGGTTTGCGGGTCTATCGGTTGCAACTCGATGCGCTCCACATAAACCTGCTTTTTCGGGCCTTCCGCTTTTGGCTTGATATCCAGACCGCGTTCGCCTTCCCAAATGCCCGCCATCGCGGTCAAAGGTCCCAGATTTTTCAGGGTGTCCACATCCACGGGATAGGGTTCGGTATAAATATCTTTTGGAAAATCGCTCATGAAGTTCTCCTTGGTGGTAATGGTGTTATTTTCGCACGAAACGCGCCTTTGCACAAAAATAAACTGTGTGGAAAAAGTGTTGCTTGCCTCTTGTATTTGGGTAAAACGTCCCCATCATTGCGCTATCATGAATTCAACGCGGCGCTTTGCATGAGCGCCGAATCCAAGGCAAAGACGCAATTATGGCAAAAAAAGATTATTACGAAACCCTTGATGTGGCGCGCAACGCCACGGACGACGAAATTAAAAAAGCATATCGCAAGCTCGCGATGAAATATCATCCGGATCGCAATCAGGACAATCCATCGGCGGAAGAAAAATTCAAAGAGGTGAAAGAAGCCTACGAAATGCTCTCTGACCCCGATAAACGCGGGGCGTATGATCAATACGGCCACGCAGGCGTTGACCCGAATATGGGCGCGGGCGGATTCGGCGGTGGTTTTGGCGGCGGCAGCCCGTTTGGCGATTTCGGCGATATTTTCGGTGATATCTTCGGTGGAATGGGGGGGCGTCAACGCGGGCCGCAGGTTTATCGAGGTTCCGATTTGCGTTACACCATGGAAATCAGCTTGGAAGACGCCGCCAATGGCAAAGTGACGCA
>CAZCYS010000251.1:0-2128 GCA_964502825.1 uncultured Hydromonas sp.
TCAAACACATCGGCTACGACGACACCGACTACGGCATTGACTTCAAAGGCTGCGCCGTATTGGTCGCCTATGACAAACAATCGCCCGACATCGCCCGTGGCGTAGATGCCGCACACGATGACAACCTCGACCAAGGCGCGGGTGACCAAGGTTTAATGTTCGGCTACGCCTGTAACGAAACGCCTGAGCTCATGCCACTGCCGATTTACCTCGCGCACCGACTGGTAGAACGCCAAGCCGACTTGCGCCGCGATGGTCGTCTGCCGTGGTTGCGTCCCGATGCCAAATCACAAGTCACCATCCGCTACGAAAACGGTATTCCAGCCGCCGTGGACACCGTGGTATTGTCCACACAGCATCACGCTGATGTAAGCCTCGAAACCGTACGCGAAGGCGTAATCGAAGAAATCATCAAACCGATTATCCCTGCGAACCTCATCAAAGGCGACATCAAATACCTGGTCAACCCGACGGGTCGTTTCGTCATCGGCGGCCCACAAGGCGACTGCGGTCTGACTGGCCGTAAAATCATCGTCGACACCTACGGCGGTGCAGCACCACACGGCGGTGGTGCATTCTCAGGTAAAGACCCGTCCAAAGTCGATCGCTCAGCCGCCTATGCCGGTCGCTATGTGGCGAAAAACATCGTCGCAGCGGGCTTGGCAGAAAAATGCTTGGTACAAATATCCTACGCCATCGGCGTTGCGCGTCCGACCTCGGTCATGGTCAACACTTACGGTACAGGTAAAATTTCTGATGAACGCATCACCCAATTGGTCAACGAATACTTTGACCTGCGTCCAAAAGGCATCGTGAAAATGCTCGATTTGCTGCGCCCGATTTACTTCAAAACCGCTGCGTATGGACACTTTGGCCGCGAAGAGCCTGAGTTCACTTGGGAAGCGACCGACAAAGCCGCCTTACTACGCGATGCGGCGGGTTTGAAATAATCGCACAGCCAATAAAAAGCCCGAATCCTTACGATTCGGGTCCAGATGGAAAACACATTTATCAATGCCCAAACTAGGCAGCGAATTTTAAAAGCATACCGTCATTCCCGCGAAAGCGGGAATCTATTTTTCCATAACGTATTGTTTAATAAGTAGATTCCCGCTTTCGCGGGAATGACGGCATTTTTCTCAGGTTTAGCCGTAAATCGGAATGCTGAGATCAGCTCGATTGAATGATTAGCTATACTAATGATTCATTCAGCTTTTAATAGCATTTAAATTGAGTCTGAATAACTTCGCCACATTCTCCGCGCAGCTCATCAAATTACCTTGCGCCTGTTTTAACGCACCAGCCAAATCCCCCACTTGCCGAATGATGGGAAACACGGCGTCGATACCGTGCGCATACACTGCTTCGTAGCCCTCGCCCAAACTACCGACCAGCGCAATCACCGGTTTATCAAATTGTTTCGCCACGCGTGCCACGCCGATGGGTGTTTTGCCATGAATGCTCTGCCCATCCATGCGCCCTTCGCCGGTAATGACTAAATCCGCATCGCGCAGCCGCTCCGCCAAACGCACCGCTTCGGCGACAATCTGCACCCCCGATTGCATCTGCACCTGCGGCAACAGCATCAAGCCACCGCCCATGCCACCGGCCGCGCCAGCGCCTGCGTGTGAAGCAATGTCCGAGCCCAATTGCGAGCGCACCACAGCAGCAAAATGCGCCAGCGCATGATCCAACTGCGTCACTTGCTGTGGCGTTGCCCCTTTTTGCGGGCCAAACACCGCACTCGCGCCCCGTTCACCACACAGCGGATGATTGACGTCGCACGCCACCTGTATCGGCACATTCGCCAGCCGCGCATCCAGTTGGCTCAAATCCACCTGCTCCACCGAGGCCAACGCCGCTCCGCCCCACGCGATCATCTGCCCGCGCTCATCCAAAAACCGCGCACCCAAAGCCTGAAGCATCCCCGCGCCCGCATCATTGGTCGCGCTACCACCCAGACCAAGGATAATGCGTTTCGCGCCCAGATCCAGCGCCGCTTGAATCAACTCGCCCGTACCGTAGCTGGTCGTAGTCAGCGGATTGCGTTGTGCCATCGGTACCAGATGCAAACCCGATGCCGCCGACATTTCGATAAACGCCGTCTTTTCGCCACCACCATCACCTG
>CAZCYS010000252.1:0-2123 GCA_964502825.1 uncultured Hydromonas sp.
GCGGCCAACGCCTGCTCGCGCTCCACGCGCACGGCCAATGCCGCCTGCAAACCATCGTGATGATTGTTTTGCTCAAACTCCTGCAATTCGATGGTTTGCTCTTCGAGGTTGTTGTGCAAAACTTCCAACTGCTGCTCGGTCGAATGCTGGTTGTACTCAATGTCGGCCAAACGTTGCGCCAGATTTTGCACACGGTACTGCGCATCGCGCGCTTGATTCTCCACCTCGCGCAGACTGGCGCGTTTATCGGCCAAACTGCGCTCGAGCGTTTCATACGCCGATTGCGCGGACTGCCAAGCCTCTTGTCGAGTGAGCAAAATCGCGTCGCCCTCGTCAAACAGCGCTTGCGCCTCCATTTTCTGCGCTTGTAACTCTTCTTCGTGAATTAAAATTTCCGCCAATTCATCGTCAATCTGCGCATGACGGGCATTGCGCTGTTCGCGCTCCAAATTGAGCTTTTGCACCTGCATTTTCAGCTCATGCACGCGTGCTGTGGTGCTTTGCAACTGCGCCCGCGCGCTGTTGTGCTGCTGCGTCAGGCGTTCCACCTGCGCTTGGAATTCGTGCAAGCCGCTTTGCGCCTGATCGACCAGCATATCCTGCGCGCGCAACTGCGCCTCGATCTGCTCAATCTCCTGCGCACGCGCCAGCATCCCCGCCTGCTCGGACTCGGCGACGTAAAAACGCAGGGCATTGCGTGAAAGGCGATGACCTTCGGGCGTGACCAGCACGCCGCCTTCGGGCAACTGCTCGCGCAATTGGTAGGCGTCGTTCAGCGTATTGGCGACATATACACCGCGCAACCAATCGGGCAATAGCTGCGTGAGCGTCGGGTCGTTGGTCTTGATCAATTGCGCCAATGGGTGCAAACCGACCACTTCTGGCGCACGCTCGGTCACGGCTACATTGGCGTAAAAACTCAAACGCGACGGCGGAATGTCATTGAAATAGTTTTTCACCCAGTCAATGCGCGACATTTCAAAGCCGTTCATGCGCTCGCCCAGCACCGCCTCCAGCGCATTTTCCCAGCCGGATTCGATGTGCAATTTTTGCCAAACGCGCTGACGCGTCGCGAGCTGGTGTTTTTCCAGCCATTCGCCGAGCTGTCCTTGGGTTTGGACTTTTTCCTGCAATTGCGTGAGCGCGTCCAGACGCGCGGACAATTGCGCAATGCGCGCCTGCTCGTTCAAGGCACTGCTGCGCGCCTGATTGAGCGCGTCTTGCGCCTGCGGCAACTGTGCGTCCACCTCATCCAGCGCGACCTGTGCGGACTCTTGGCGCGACAATTCGTCGGCCAACTGCATGTCAAGTTGGTGGTGCTCTTTCGCATCCTGCGCGCCCGGGGCGATTTTTTCCTGTTGCAGGCGCTCACGGCGCAATACCAAATTGGCCAACTGCCGGTCAGCATTGCGCTGATCGTCGGCGGCGCGAGCGACCGATTGCTCGGCCTGCGCCAACTGCGCGCGCGCGTCCTGCATTTTTTGCATGGATTCGCGGTGGCGCGCTTCCAAATCGGGCAGGTCTTCATGGGCGACGGCAAGCTGTTCACTCAGCATTGCTTGGTCTTCCAGCGCTTGTTCGCGCTCGGCGGTGAGGTTGTCCACGTCGTCGAGCAATTGCGTTTGCCGTGCCTGCCATTGCGCCAACTGCTGTTTGATCTGCTCAATCTGCGCTTCAATCCGCGCACGTCCTTCGGTCATGAAGCGCAGTTCGGTCTCGATACGCGAGACTTCGGCGTTGGCCGCGTACATGGCCGCCTGCGCGCTGTTCAGATTATCGGACAGCTCGTAATGCTGCACGCGCCGCGCTTCCAGTTCTGCCTCTGCATGGCGCAGTTTGGCAATTTGCGCTTCCAAATCATTTTGCGCCTGCTGGATTTTCGCGCTGATTTTGTCGCGCTCCGCTTGGGCTTCGTCGTAGCGCAAAATCCACAGATAATGCAGTTTGTCCTGCGCGGCATTTTGTAAATCGCGGTATTCCTGCGCGACTTTAGCCTGCGCATCGAGTTTTTCGACTTGGTTGTTCAATTCACGCAGGATGTCTTCGACACGGGTCAGATTGTCGCGTGTGTCGTTCAGGCGGTTTTCGGTTTCGCGGCGGCGTTCTTTGTATTTGGACACGCC
>CAZCYS010000253.1:0-2120 GCA_964502825.1 uncultured Hydromonas sp.
GCTGCCACATCGCCCCGTTTGACACCGAAGAAGAGGTTTTGCAAAAAGCCAATGACAACGAATACGGTCTGGCCACCGCCGTGTGGACGAGCGATATCAGCCGTGGCCACCGCGTGGCGCAGCGCATGAAAGTAGGGCTGGCGTGGGTCAATAGCTGGTTCTTGCGTGATCTGCGCACGCCGTTTGGCGGTGCGAAACACTCAGGCATTGGGCGCGAAGGTGGCGTACATTCGTTGGAGTTTTACACCGAGTTGAAAAACGTGTGTGTGAAATTGTAAGGACACGAAAATGCCTACGAATCCTGAATTAGGCCAAACCATTTCCGCCGCAGGCATTGCGACCAATGTGCATGATCAGGGTGCGGGCTTTCCCGTGCTGCTGATTCACGGCTCGGGGCCGGGTGTGTCCGCGTATGCCAATTGGCGGCTGGTCATGCCGGAATTGGCCAAGCAAGCGCGGGTGATTGCACCGGATATGGTCGGTTTCGGTTTCACCGAGCGGCCGGCGGGTCAAGCGTACAACATGGATGTCTGGGTGGCGCAAGCGATTGGCGTACTGGATGCGCTGGGCATTGAGCAGACTGATTTGGTGGGCAATTCGTTTGGTGGCGCGCTGGCTTTGGCGCTGACCATCCGTTATCCACAGCGTGTACGCCGTTTGGTGCTGATGGGCAGTGTCGGCGTGCCGTTTGCACTGACCGAGGGTTTGGATCGGGTGTGGGGTTACGAGCCGTCGTTCTCGAATATGCGCGAGCTGCTGGATTGGTTTGCCTATGATCGGCAGTTAGTGAATGACGATTTGGCGCGGCTGCGCTATGAGGCGAGTATTCGCCCCGGCTTTCAGGAGTCCTTCTCGGCAATGTTTCCCGCGCCGCGTCAGCGTTGGGTTGATGCGATGGCCAGCGATGAAGCGCAGATTCGCGCAATTGCACAGCAGACGCTGGTGATTCACGGGCGCGAAGATAGGGTGATTCCCCTGAGCAATTCGCTGACCTTGGCCGATTGGATTGCCCGCGCGCAATTGCATGTATTTGGACAATGCGGGCACTGGACACAGATTGAACATGCGGCGCGTTTTGCGCGGTTGGTGGGCGATTTTCTCGGTGAAGCGCAGGTCGATGAGCCGAAGCCTCTGAGCTAAGCGATACTTTTTGATGATAGAAATGGAATGAACAATGGATAAAAAAACCATCAACCAATTGGGTAAGGCGCTGGATCAGGCACTGACCACGGTCAAACCGATTGCGCCGTTGAGCGAAAAATACCCTGATATGACGATTGAGGATGCGTATCAGGTGCAGGTTGCCATGCTCTCGCATCGACTGAATCGCGGCGCGCGCGTGATTGGTAAAAAAATCGGCGTGACCAGCCAAGCGGTGATGCGTATGCTCAACGTTTACCAGCCGGATTTTGGCTATTTGTTGGATGATATGGTGTTCGCCGAAGGTGCGGCGATTCCGACCGACACCATGATTGCGCCACGAGCCGAAGGCGAAATTGCCTTTGTCTTAAAAAAAGATTTGATCGGTCCGGGCGTGACCAACGCCGATGTGCTGGCCGCGACCGAAGGTGTGATGGCGTGCTTTGAGATTGTCGATTCGCGCATCCAGGATTGGAAAATCAAAATTCAAGACACCGTGTCGGACAACGCCTCCTGTGGCGCGTTCGTGCTCGGTAATGAATTGGTCTGTCCATCCGAAGTGGATTTGATTCACTGCGGCATGGTGCTGGAGAAAAACGGCGAGATCGTCGCGACAGGCGCGGGCGCAGCGGCGCTCGGCTCGCCGGTGAATGCGGTGGCGTGGTTGGCAAACACCCTCGGTCGCCTCGGCATCCCGCTTAAAGCAGGCGAAGTGATTTTATCCGGCAGTTTGGCGCCGTTAATTCCGGTGGTCGCAGGCGATTATCTGCGCATGAGCATCAATGGCGTGGGCACTTGCGCGGTGCGATTCGGATAATAGCAATGCCAAAAGGCTTCATAGTGTTGCATTGCTTGCCGTACTTATGTCGGCACTTGCACAGTGCACTTTGGCTAATAGATTGAAGGAAAGAATATGAGCAAAATTAAATGCGCCCTGATCGGGCCGGGTAACATCGGCACGGATTTGCTGGCGAAACTCA
>CAZCYS010000254.1:0-2110 GCA_964502825.1 uncultured Hydromonas sp.
GTTTGAGCGCAAGTATCATGCGCGTGGCGAGCCGCTGTTTGTGTGTCGGTTTGAGTTGCCGTCAACGGAGCATTAAATCCGTCTTAGGTCTGTCGTTAATTCAGTCTTTCGGTCTCGCGCTCCGTCTTTAGGATTATTTGCGAAATGGGCATATTCGGCCTACAATGGCGCTGTTTCTTTTTTTACAAAATCAACTGAATAGTGATTATCTGATTATCCATTGGGGGTGTGAGTCATGGCTCATTCAAACGCATACGACGTGATTATCATTGGCGCAGGCCCTGCGGGTTTAAGCTTGGCGCGCTCATTGGCGGATACGACGCTCAAGGTGGCGATCATTGACCCCGCGAGCGCGCAAACATTGCAAAATCCGCCGCCGGATGGCCGTGAAATCGCGCTGACGCATTACTCCAAAGAATTGTTGCAGGCGATGGGCGCGTGGGATGCGGTGCCGGAAGGCGAGATTTTCTTCCTGCGTTCGGCCAAGGTGGTGGATGGTACGTCGCCGTTTGAGCTGCATTTTGAAACGCCTGAGAAAGCGCGCGGTAAACCGGCTGATACGCTGGGCTATTTGATCTCGAATCATCACATTCGTCAATCATTGTATTCGCAGGTGGTGCATCAAGCGAATCTGACTTGGTTCACCGAGCAAAAAGTGCAAACCGTGGGTGGCACGCTTGAACAAGCACACGTCGTTTTGGCCTCCGGCGAGAAATTAACCGCGCCGCTGGTGGTGGCGGCGGATTCGCGTTTCTCCACCACGCGCCAGCAGATGGGGATTCCGGTCGATATGCACGATTTTGGTCGCACGGTCATTACTTTCCGCATTGAGCACACCGCGAGCAACGAAAACACGGCGTTTGAATGTTTCCACTATGGCCGCACCTTGGCGATTTTGCCGTTGACTGAGAACCTGTCCAGCGCGGTAATCACGATTGATACGCAATTGGCGCATCAGGTGCAGGATGCAGACGATGAGGCGCTGGCGCAGGATATTGCCGAGCGCGTCAGTCACCGCTTGGGCGATGTGAAAGTGGTCAGCCAACGCCACCGCTATCCGCTGGTCGGCACGCATGCGCGCCGTTTTTACAGCACTCGCTTTGCGCTGATCGGCGACGCGGCGGTCGGGATGCACCCCGTGACCGCGCACGGGTTCAACCTCGGCCTGTCGAGCCAAGCGATTTTGAGCGATCTGATCAAATCGGCGCACCGCCAACGGCGCGACATCGGCGCGCCTACGTTGCTGCAACAATACGATCGCAAACATCAGCTCAAAACCCGCCCGATTTACCACGGCACGAATTTTGTGGTGAAACTGTTCACCAACGAAACGCCACCGGCGAAATTGCTGCGCACGGCGGTTTTGCGCGTCTCGGATGTGCTCATGCCGGTGAAAAAACTCATCAGCCATCAGTTGACGGGCTGATGAACAGCGGTTTGAGTGGATTGAATTGGCGTCAATCGGTGAAATCAACACGGATTGGCGCATTTTTATTAGGCGCTTGGGGTACTTGCAGCGTTTGGGGTGTTTCGAGCGCTCACGCACAGGCGGCGCCGATGTGCGAGCCGACGCAAGTCGAACAGATTCGCCACAGTACCGATATCACGGATTTGAATTTGAAGTGTTCGCTCACTTTGTCTGCCGACGCCATCATCGCGCGGCGCGTCGTCATAGCGGGCGAAGAGGCTTCGGGGCTCGTGCTGGACTGTGCGGGTGGCATGATCGTTGCGCCTGAGGCGGAGCCGTATTCACTGCTCATTCAATCGCGCCGCAACAGTGATGGCTCGTGGTCGGCGCCCCGACATGTGCAGGTGAAAAACTGCACGATCGTCGGCGGTACGCGCATCGTCGGCATGGGCATCAATGGTCAAGCCGAAGCGGCGCGCCAGTCATCATTGACGGCGGGACATATTGAGCGCGCACAGGCCGCAGCTCCAGTCGATGTGCAGTTTGACAACGTGATTTTCCAAGGGCGCGGCACCATCCCGTTGTACATTGCGCCGGGCGTGACGCACACGGCGGTACGGCATTCAAAAATCACCGGACACTCGGTGTCCACGGCGGTGTATCTGGATGCGGAATCGGCGTATACCGAGTTGAGCGACACGG
>CAZCYS010000255.1:0-2104 GCA_964502825.1 uncultured Hydromonas sp.
GGCGGGTATCCAGAAGTTTTTAATAAAACCATCCGTTAGAATGACAAACTGGACTCCCGCTTGCGCGGGAGTGACGGTGATTGATTGAGCACGCCATTTTTGCCCATATTTTCTAACATTCTCCGGTGCGTTTTGACGGCGTGCGTAGCGATATTATAGCCGCGATCATTCGTTGGAATCGATAAACCGCGTGCAAAGGCAGAATATCTTGGGTTCGGAATATCTTTTTTACGGATACCCATTTAAAATGAGCGTGTTTTGGGTCGGCTCGTTTTGAACGATTGATGCCAAAGCCCAAGAAAAACAAGATATTAAAATCAATACGGATTCACTTAATCGAACGCATTCATGATCGAAGAATTATTCAAACAGTTTTTAGAACACGCGAAAACCCTTAAGGCCGCCACTGCGTTTCTGTGGCGGCGTATGGGCGCGCTGCGTTTGCCGCAGGTGGCCGGTAGTCTGAGCTACACGACAGTGCTGTCTTTGGTGCCGTTGCTGGTGATTGTGCTGTCGATTTTGACCATTTTGCCGCAATTTCAGGGTTTTCAAAAAGAAATTCAGAACTTCATGACCGAAAACCTCATGCCCGCACGCATGAGCAAGGTCGTGATGCAGCAGATCACCACGTTTACCGAACGCAGCTCGCGTCTGTCCTTGGTCGGTGGTATATTTTTGATTTTTTCATCACTTTCAACGATGTCCATCATTGATCGCGCCTTTGACGATATTTGGCAGATCAAAAAGTCCACCTCGTTTCGCCGCAATCTGGCGATTTACTGGGCAGTGATTACTTTGGGGCCGTTTGTATTTGGCGGCGCGTTGTTTTTGATTAACTTTGTGATGCATGGTCTGAGCTTGATTAACATCCCGCTTCTCGGGCCGTTGCTGAATTGGCTGTTGCCTTTTGTCCTGTCGATGGGGGCGTTTGCCGCGCTGTATGTGTTTGTGCCTAATCGCAAAGTTTTGTGGAAAGATGCCTTAGTCGGCGGTTTTTTGGCTGCGTTGGTGTTCCTGCTGTTGACCAAATCATTCTCGGCGGTTTTCAAATATTTTTCAGGTTACGCGATTTTATACGGGGCATTCAGCATCGTCCCCGCGTTTTTCCTGTGGTTGTATGTGTTCTGGATGGGGATTTTGTTCGGCGCGGGGATTACCGCGAATCTGCCGATTCTCAAATACGAACGCTGGCGGCGCGAAGCGCGTGCGGGCGATCGTTTGCCCGAGGCCTTGATGGTGCTGTATTTATTGCATCAAGCGCAACGATCACCGGCGCGCATGATGAGCTGGAGCGCTTTGCAGCAGCAGATCAAACTCAACAGCGAGGAGCTGGCGCATATTGTCGAGTGTTTGCAAGCGCGCGGCTGGGTCGGAAAAATCCAGCGCACAGACGGTGGCTACGGTTGGGCCTTGATCGCCGATGGCGAACAGGTACGGCTGGCCGATGTGTACGACGCCTTTGTGTTCGATACGCCGTATTTTGCTAATTTGGCCGAGCAGCAAAATCTGCCGTGGGCGCGTTATTTGACCGAATTGCAGCATACAGCGGCGCATGATGTCAGTTTGAACCAATTATTTGAGGCTAAAACAGTAGCCAACCCCTGAAGTTATGGTTACAATTAGCCCAATTACTCCTGGAGAAACACATGAAAGTCGCTGAAATTCTGAACATCAAGGGCAATATCCTATATACCACCGCACCGGATAAGTATCTGCGCGATGCCATTGCGAAAATGGTTGAAGAAGACATTGGCTCGCTGGTGGTCTTAGAAAAAGGCAAATTGGTGGGTATGCTGACCTTCCGCGAGATTTTGCATGCGATTCATCGCAACGGCGGTAAAGTGGCGGATCAAACGGTTGCGGATGCGTATGCACGCGAGCCGCTGGTGTTGACACCGGAGTTGGACGTCTATGAAATGCGTCAAAAAATGCTCGACTCGCACACGCGCTATGTGCCGGTGATGGAAGGTGACGTGCTGATGGGCGTGTTGTCGCTGTTTGACGTGGCGAAAAGCATGATTCAGGCGCAAAAATTGGAAAATCAATTGCTCAAGGCGTATATTCGCGATTGGCCGGAAGACCCTGAAAAATCAGGAACGGACGA
>CAZCYS010000256.1:0-2104 GCA_964502825.1 uncultured Hydromonas sp.
GTTGTTGCCGACCATGTCCCAGTTGCCTTCTTCGGTGTAGAACTTCAAGGCAAAACCGCGGATATCGCGCTCGGCATCGGCTGCACCGCGCTCACCGGCCACGGTGGTGAAACGGGCAAACATCTCGGTTTTCTTGCCGATTTCGCTGAAAATTTTCGCACGGGTGTATTTCGTGATGTCGTGGGTGACGGTGAAGGTACCGAACGCACCGGAACCTTTGGCGTGCATGCGCCGCTCAGGAATGACCTCGCGCACGAAGTTGGCGAGTTTTTCGTTGAGCCATAAATCCTGCGCCAGTAACGGGCCACGTGGGCCGGCCGTCATGCTGTTTTGGTTGTCAACGACGGGCGCGCCGCCATTGGTGGTGAGATGGGTGACGGGGCATTTCTTTTCTTGCTCGCTCATGCTACTCTCCTATGGTTAAGTGTATGGGGGTAAAACAACAGTCCCGAATGAGACTATGACAAGAGTTTATGGAATTGTTGTGTGATAGTAAAATTGTATTTTTTGATAAATGATATAGCAATAAACTATCGAAAAACATCAGCTCGCAGCATTAGCTTTCGCAGGTGTGAGGTTTTCGCCGCAGTGCATACAATAATTCGCGTCGGGTAAGTGACCTTCGGTCATGCAGTTTGCACAAGTGCGGGTGGTGATCTCGAGCTTTTTGCCACGCGCATTACTCATTTCAACGGTGACGATGCCGGTCGGCACAGCCAGCGTTCCCCAGCCCATCAACATCATTAAGGTCGCGATCAGTCGCCCCAATCCGGTTGCGGGCGTGACATCACCATAGCCCACGGTGGTGACGGTTGTGATGGCCCAGTAAATTGAAGTCGGTATATTGGCAAATTTGTCATTGTGCGGGCTTTCCACCAAATACATGACCGTGCCCATAATCACGGCGACGATCAGCACGAACGAGATAAAAATGATGATTTTGCGTGCGCTGGCACGAATGGCATAAATCAGAGAATAATATTCATGCGAATATGCGCTCAAGCCCAAAATTCGGAATATTCGCAGCAGTCGCAGCAATCGCACATCAATCAATGCATGTAATTCAGGGAAGATCAGCGCCAAATACGTCGGCAAAATGGACAAGAAATCAACAATGCCGAAAAAGCTGGTGGCGTAGCGCAGTGGATGACGTACGCACAGCAGCCGCAGAATGTATTCGGCCGTAAAAACCAGGGTAAACGCCCATTCCAGCAGCTTGAATTGAGCGCCGTGTTGCTCATGCAACTCTTGAATACTATCGGCAAACACCACCATGACGCTGAGTAAAATCATGATCAGCAACGCCAAATCAAAACGCCGCCCTGCGGGTGTTTCTGCTTCAAAGATAATTGTATAAACCTTCAAACGCCAGCCGCTTAAGGGTTTGCCAATTTGTTCGGTGCGTTGATCGGGGTCAATATTCAGAATGGGTGTCATACCTGCCTTCAACATACTTGAAAATAAACGAATTATCCCATTGTGCGGTTGAGTTGATCTCATGTCAAGCACGAAAATACGGTAAAATGCGCCTTTGCCATTTTGATTTCAAAATTTTCACTTCATGACAGATTTTTTTACCGCCGCGCTACCCGAGTCCATTCGTTGCGCGGACGACCTGAATTTAAGCCACTTTGATTACCACTTGCCGCCGGAACTCATCGCGCAGATGCCTGCGAGCGAACGCACCGCCAGTCGTTTGCTGCTGGTCGAGGACCATTTGCGGGATGCGCATTTTGCCGATGTGTTGGCGCAGTTTCAATCCGGTGACGTTTTGGTACTGAACAACACCAAAGTGATCAAAGCGCGGCTATTCGGGCAAAAAGCCAGCGGCGGCAAAGTTGAAGTGATGATTGAACGGGTCAGCGGCACGCACGAATGCGTCGCGCAGATTCGCGCCTCCAAAGCGCCACCGGCGGGAACCACCATTCGCATTGCCGACGATTTTGAACTCACGGTGTTGTCTAAAGAAGGTCGTTTTTACCATTTGCGCAGCGACAGGCCGATTTTACCGATGCTGGAGCAATACGGCCATTTGCCGCTACCGCCGTACATTGATCACGCGGCGGACGACTTTGATGCGCAGCGCTATCAAACCGTATTTGCG
>CAZCYS010000257.1:0-2095 GCA_964502825.1 uncultured Hydromonas sp.
ACTTATTCCGCGTTTTCTTTAACTTGACTTAAAAAATAATGAATCCAAAAAGCATGAGTGAATGGGCGGCATTGTCCGCGCGATTGTTAATTTTGTTTAGCCCCTTGGGGATTGACTGGTATTTGCCTGCCTTACCCAGCTTGGTGACGGCGTTTGGGGTTCAGGCCAATCTGTCGATGGCGGCATATTTGATTCCTTTGGGTGTGGGGCAACTGCTGTTCGGGCCTTTGGGTGATCGCTACGGTAAACGGCGGGTGTCCTTATTGGGCGTTTTGATTTTTATCCTCGCGTCTCTCTTGCTGTTTACCGTGCAGACGCTGGAGGGGTTGATTGCCTATCGCGTGATGCAGGGTATAGGCGCGAGTGCCTGCTCGGTCTGTGCGATGGCCTTGATTCGTGATTATTTTGAGGGTGATCAGGCGGCGCGCGAGTACAGTTTTTTGGGTGGTATGTTGAATGTTGTCCCTTTCTTGGCGCCGGTGATGGGTGCGCTGGTGCTGCTGTATTTGGATTGGCGCGCCAGTTTTATGGCCTTGGCCTTGATGGCGAGTATGGTGCTGCTGGCGCTGTGGCGCTGGATGCCAAGGGATCGTGCGCGTTTGCATGACGCGCCTTTGGGTTTGTTTGATCCTTTGAAAAACACCGCTTTTGTGTTTTACAGTTTTTGCTCTGCGTGGGCGTTGGCGATTATTTTGACCTATGTGACTTTGGCGCCGGGTTTGTTCATCCATACTTTTGGCTGGTCGGCTTTGGCGTTTTCGCTGTTTTTTGCGGCCAATGCGGGCATTATCAGTCTGGGCTTTTTTATGGTGTCCAAGCTGCTTAAACGATATACCGCGCCGGTGATTTTGCGGGTTTCCATGCTGCTGATGTTGGTTGGCGGTGTGTTGATGTTGTTGCTGGAGCCGATGGGCGGCGTGGTTTCTTTCGTGATACCGATGGTGGCGATTTCGTTTTTGTTCGGCGGGGTGATGGCACCGGCCAATAGCTTGGCGATGAATGAGTTTGCGGCGGGTACTGGACGCGCTTCCGCAATTTTGGGCTGCTTGCAAATGAGCCTGTCGGCACTGGTGAGTGGCTTTTTGAGCCAGCAAGCCATCTCTGCGCCTATGGCCATTGGCTTGGTGTGCGTGTGCGCCATGCTCGGTTTGCTCGGTGTTGACGGGTTTTTGCAACGTCGCAATAAGTTATCGGATGCGCGCGTTTAGCTCGCAACCTTTTGTGATAAGTCACTGCAAATACGGTCGTGACTCGATAATTCGGGTGGTAATTTGCCGCTCAAGCTTTTATAATGCACGTTTCCCTGAAAAAACAGGGGCTTAACTGAATTTTGATAAAGTATATTTCTATGGAAATTGAACGCATAAACGCCCTATCCAATCAGCTATCCGAACTCCAAGAGCGCATCGAAGCGCTATGGGGGTATCTTTGACTACGCTGAAAAAGCAGACCGTCTGGTCGTAGTCAACGCGGAGCTGGAAGACCCGAACGTTTGGAACGACGCCAAACGCGCGCAGGATTTGGGTCGTGAGAAAAAATTGCTGGAGGGCACGGTCGTACAGCTGGACCGCCTCAAAGCGCATCAAAAAGACACAGCAGAGCTGTTCGAGCTGGCGCAGATGGAGGACGATACCGGTACGTTGGAGGCCTTGTCTGTCGATGTTGAAGCATTGGACGAAGAAGTGGGGCAAATGGAGTTTCGCCGCATGTTCTCCAATCCGCTCGATCCACAGCCGTGCTTTTTGGATATTCAGGCCGGTGCGGGCGGTACCGAGGCGTGCGATTGGGCGAGTATGTTGCTGCGCCAATACGTGCGCTATTGCGAGCGCAAGGATTTTAAAGTCGAGATTCTCGAAGAGTCACCGGGTGACGTTGCGGGTATTAAATCTGCGAGCTTGAAAATCGATGGCGAATACGCCTATGGTATGTTGCGTACCGAGACCGGTGTGCATCGTCTGGTGCGTAAATCGCCGTTTGACTCGTCTGGCGGCCGCCACACCTCGTTTGCCTCCGTGTTCGTCTATCCTGAGGTGGATGACTCGATTGAGGTGGAAATCAATCCGGCGGATTTGCGCATTGACACCTATCGCGCGTC
>CAZCYS010000258.1:0-2089 GCA_964502825.1 uncultured Hydromonas sp.
CTGGCTGCGGTGAATATGCCGATTGAGCAACTGGACTGGTACATCCCGCATCAAGCCAATATCCGCATCATCCAAAGCGCGTGCAAGCGTTTGGGCTTCCCCATGGAAAAAACCGTGGTGACGGTCGATCAACATGGCAACACCTCGGCGGCCTCGGTGCCGTTGGCGCTGGATACCGCCGTGCGCGACGGCCGCATTAAAAAAGGTCAAACCGTGTTGATGCAAGGCGTCGGCGGTGGCTTTACTTGGGGTTCGGTCTTGATGCGTTTCTAAGCGTTCGGCTTAATATTGATTAAATCTCAACGGAGTATTCATGAAATTAGCGTTTGTATTCCCTGGCCAAGGCTCGCAAGCCGTTGGCATGCTCAACGACATGGCCGATTTGTCCGTAGTCAAAAATACCATCATCGAAGCCTCCGACGCGCTCGGACTTGACCTGCTGGCGATGATGCAAAATGGTCCGGCAGAGGATTTAAACCTGACAGTGAACACCCAACCGGTGATGCTCACTGCGTCGGTCGCGTTTTACCGCGCATGGCTTGAGGCGGGAGGTGCGAAACCCGACATCATGGCCGGACACAGCTTGGGCGAATATTCCGCACTGACTGCGGCGAATGTATTGAGTTTGACCGATGCGGTCAAACTCGTACGTCTGCGCGCGCAAGCGATGCAAAACGCTGTACCGGTTGGCGTTGGCGGCATGGCAGCGGTTTTGGGTATTGACGACGCGGTGGTGAAACAAGTTTGCGCCGATGCGCAAGCGGCTACCGGCGAAATCGTCGAGGCGGTGAATTTCAACTCGCCCGGTCAAGTTGTGATCGCCGGTCACAAAGGTGCGGTCGAAAAAGCCTGCGAACTGGCCAAAGCAGCGGGCGCAAAGCGCGCGCTGGTATTGCCTGTATCTGCACCGTTCCACTCGACACTGTTGCAGCCGGCTGCGGAAAAACTCCAAGCCGCGTTGGCAGAATTGAATTTGCATACGCCTGAAATTCCGGTCGTGAACAACGTCGATGTACGCATCGAAACCGATGTGGCGCGCATCAAAGACGCGCTCGTGCGCCAAGCATGGCATCCCGTGCGCTGGGTTGAGTGCGCGCAATTTATCGCCGAGCAAGGCGTCACCGATATGGTCGAATGCGGCCCGGGCAAAGTGCTGGCCGGTTTGGCCAAACGCATTGACGCGCGCCTGGCCGGTCATGCTTTGGTTGACCAAGCCAGTCTGAATACCATTCGCGCGGCACTGAACAACTAAATTTGCATAGAGCAGGGCGAGGTTCGCCCTGTTTTTTATGAGCCATTGTTCATCGAACATCACAAAAAATTGCTGAAGGAAACACTATGACAACTCAAACTTTGGACGGCAAAATTGCCTTGGTTACCGGCGCTTCACGCGGCATTGGCCGCGCGATTGCGCAGACACTCGCTCGTCACGGCGCCACCGTCGTGGGTACCGCCACATCGGCTTCCGGCGCACAAGTGATTGAACAGGATTTGCAAAGCATTAACCCGAGATGCCGTGGTTTGGTGCTTAACGTTGCCGACGCCGAGCAAACCGATGCCGTATTGAGTCAGATTGAACAAGAAGTCGGCGCAATTGGCATTTTGGTCAATAACGCCGGCATTACCCGTGACAACATCACCATGCGCATGAAAGACGAAGAGTTCGACGATGTCATCGCCACCAATCTGCGTGGCGTGTTTCGCCTCTCACGCGGCGTGATGCGCGGCATGATGAAAGCGCGCAACGGTCGCATCATCAACATCAGCTCGGTCGTGGCCAAAATGGGCAATCCGGGGCAAGCGAACTACGCCGCAGCCAAAGGTGGGGTTGAAGCCATGACGCGCGCGCTGGCGAAAGAGCTCGGCTCACGCAATATCACGGTGAACTGCGTTGCGCCCGGCTTTATCGCGACCGATATGACGCAAGCGATGGGAGAAGGCGCAATTGACGCGCTGCAAAGTCAAATTCCGCTGGCGCGACTCGGTCAAGCGCAAGACATCGCCAATGCCGTGCTGTTTCTCGCGTCGAGTCAAGCCGATTACATCACCGGTCAGGTCTTGGGCGTGAATGGTGGAATGGATATGTAAT
>CAZCYS010000259.1:0-2085 GCA_964502825.1 uncultured Hydromonas sp.
TGGCGATTCTCGGCTACTCGGTGAATGAGTCGGTGGTGATTTTTGACCGGATTCGTGAGGTGTTCCGAGATAATCGAACGCGTGGCATGAGTGTAGCGCAGGTGATGAACCATGCGATCACCTCGACCATGAGCCGTACCATCATCACCCACGGCTCGACCGAGATGATGGTGTTATCCATGCTGATTTTCGGTGGTCCGACGCTGCATTATTTTGCATTGGCGCTGACCATCGGTATTGTGTTCGGTATTTACTCATCGGTGTTCGTGGCGGCGGCTTTGGCGATGTGGTTCGGTGTGTCGCGCAAAGACCTCGAATTGTCGGCTGAGGATTTGGCTCTGCGCAATGCCGATCGGCGCGATCCGAATTTTGGGGCGCAGATTTAAGAAGGCGCGGTGATGTAGTGATAAAAACGGGAAGCTGAGGCTTCTCGTTTTTTATGCTTGTTCATCAAGGTAAACACGCTTTGTGGCACAATGCGACAACACGCTGTGCTTTGTCCTCTTTCACTCATTTTTGCACTATGAATATTGACCTCAATTCTGTACAAACCAGTTTAGAACCTTTGCTCAACTGGGGGAATGTGCCGTTGAATATGCCGTCACTCATGGCGTTGGCTGCGGGCTTGGGCTGGGCGAGTGGGTTTCGGCTGTATGCCTTGATTTTCACGCTGGGTGCGCTGGATCGTTTTGCGGGCGTGACTTTACCGGGTGATTTGAATGTGTTGAGTAACTATTGGGTGCTCGGCATTTCGGGCGTATTGTTACTGACCGAGTTTTTGGCGGACAAAATTCCGTGGCTCGACTCGGTGTGGGACAGCATCCATACCTTCATCCGAATTCCGGCGGGTGCGGCGCTGGCCGCCGGCGTGATGGGTGATCAAGGTGCTGCGGTGCAGCTCGCTACCGCGCTGCTCGGCGGGACGTTGGCGGCGGGTACGCATTTGGCCAAGGCGGGTACGCGCGCGGCCATCAATACCTCGCCCGAGCCGTTTAGCAATGTCGCCGCCTCGGTGGGCGAGGATGCTATGTTCGCCGGTGGTATGTGGGCGTTGCTCAATTACCCACTGCTCTTTTTGATCGGCTTGGCGATTTTTATCGTATTGGCCTCGATACTTATTTACTTTTTGTGGCGCTTTATCAAGGTGCTGTTTCAAGGTGTTCGACGCAAAAGCGTTGGCTCAAATCCATAAAGAGAGAAATAAAATGGTGCCTTTACCCGATGTTGAAACCGTATTGGCACAACTGACACGCATGGGAATAACCGTTCCTGCTCCCACAGCGGGTCGGATGACGGTGGATGCCTACGGTGATAGCCCTGAACTGTCCGAATCATTACTCGCACAAATTCGCTCAGGGAAAAAACGCGCCGGAACCAGCCTATTGTTGACGATAGAGGCGGAAAACGACACCGTGCCGCAGGTCGGTGATATTGCTTTGGTTGTGAATCACCTGAATCAACCGGCCTTGATTTGCCGCAATACGCAGGTCGACACCGTACCGTACAACCAAGTGACGGCACAATACGCCGCAATCGAGGGTGAAGGGGACGGTTCGCTGGCCTATTGGCGCGAGGCGCACTGGGATTTTTTCACGCGCGAGTGTCAACGCATCGGACGAGAACCCGTTGAAACCATGCCGGTGGTATGTACGGTATTTGAGTTACTAACCGTGGTGCGTGATTGTGAAAGGCTAAGCAATGCAACACTCTGAATACAGTGACAGCAGTTTTTGGGACAAGGTGAAAAAATTCGCGCTCACCGCAGGTAAAGAGGTGATCGAAAAAGCCCTATGGCTGTACTACGCAGCACAACGCCCCGAGACTCCCAAATGGGCAAAAACCGCGATCTATGGTGCGCTGGCGTATTTCATTTCACCGATTGACGCGATTCCCGACGTCACGCCGCTGGTCGGGTTTACCGATGACTTGGGCGCACTCGCCGCCGCCATCGCCATGACTTCGGCGTATATCAACGAGGATGTGAAGCGCAAAACGAGTGAGAAACTATTGAGTTGGTTTGGCTCAAATTAATTGGGTGATTTTGCTAAAAAGGGCGCATGATGCGCCCTTTTTATCTGCGAGTGT
>CAZCYS010000260.1:0-2083 GCA_964502825.1 uncultured Hydromonas sp.
CAGTAGTGGCTTTTGAGGTTGATATCGAGGGTTTTGTCCCAGTATTTTTCGGGGCTAAACGCATCCATTGGCAGCGCAATACCCGCATTGGAGCAAAACAGGTCAATTCGCCCTTCATGCGCCAACACATCGTCAATCAGCGATTTAACGCCGTCTTCCGTCGAAATATCATTTGTCAGAAAGCGATTGGCCTGCGTCTGCTCAGGCACTTTCAAATCAGAGCCAATGACCGTCGCGCCTTCGGAGCGAAACTGATCCACCAGAGCACCACCAATGCCTCCCGCCGCACCGGTCACCACGACAACCTTATCCTTTAATTCCATACATTCTCCTGTGAAGTGATTATTGTAATTTAACGCGCATCCCAGTCGGCTCGACCTGTGCGAATGGTACGTAGCGCTTGGAACGCCACACTCGGATGCTCAAGCGCATGGTAAATCGCCGGTATCGGCAGGTCAACACCCATTAATTCATATACACCATGCATTGCCCCCCGTACGGAGTATTCAACCGTGAACACGACGTCTTCTGGGATTTCCACATATTGACCGAGAAACGCGAAGTTTTTCGCTCCCTTCGGAACAACCAAAGGCCGATCCTCCGGCACTCGCCGTTCAAATTGCGATGTGATGTATGGCATCATAACGGTCGTGACACGGGTTGTCTTGCGAATTTCATCGTCTGCATCTTTGAACCCCAGCTGACCGAGCAGTTCGGTCAAAATCTCTTGTCCGGTACATTCGGACATTTTTTTATTCACATAATTGCCCTCTCGATCAATGAATAAGCCATAACCCCACAGTGTATATACATCATTCGGTTGACCGATGAAATGCGGTGCGTGCGGTACCACAATGGACATGAGCCAATTGGAGTCTTTAAACGTCATCAAGGCGCCGGTTCCCGGCTGATTGCCACTAAAATCAATAATGCGTTGCAGGAGTGCGCGCCCCGTCATCGTCAAGGTAAATGACTCCCACTTGGACTCATCCACATTGCCGCAAAAAGCATTCGGGCGACCAAAGTCGCCGGCCTTTGAGGCAATGGTTTCCCACAGTTCAAAGCCGCCATCGCGTTTATCACGAATCAATGGCGGAACCGTGTCATCGCCACCATAGGCCGCATCCGCCGTCATGGAGCCAAGCGTCAGAAACACATAATCTTGCACACCCAACTTAATCTCCTGAGCCTGCCCATTGCGCTCAATATGCAAGGCACTTGCCACACGCGCATCGGCTGATTCAACAAAATCCACATCCTTGACCGTCACCCCGGATTCAAATTGAACCCCATGATTTTGTAGCCATCTTTGTATCGGCAAAACAATCGAATCATATTGATTCAACTTGGTTCGCCGTACCCCTGCCAAGGTATGAATACGCGGCACTTCCTGCATAAAACGCAGCAAATACCGTTTCATCTCAATCGCACTGTGCCACGGCTGAAAAGCAAACATACTGCACCACATCGTCCAAAAATTCGTTTGGAAAAAATGCTCAGAGAAAAAATCCTCGATGCGCCGCGCGCCAATAAGTTTTTCAGGAAGAGCAAGCAAACGTGTCAATTGAACACGATCATAGGCATCCAACCCCAAATCCGACGCATCCAAAATCTGATGATTGCGGTCAATGATACGAGCTCGGGCATACGTCGGTACCTCCCGATTAAATTGTGCAATTTCCTGTCGAACCGTCAACTCAGGATTGCCCACCGTTGGAATACTCTCCAACAAATTCCACAAACACACATACGCCTCATCCTCCAACATTCGACCTCCGCGGGTTACATAGCCATCCGCGCTGGGCGAACGCGCACCATCCAGCGAGCCGCCCTCCACAGGCAACTGCTCATAAAAATGAATATGTTCACCGAGTACCCCCACATCACGAATCAAAAAAACCGCCGCAGACATCGTTGCAATACCAGCACCGACCAAATGAACATGAATATTTTTAGGGTTCAATATTTGATGATTGCATTTTGCCATGATCTCGCTCCATAAAAAGACTACAAAAAATAAATGACACAATGTAATTAGATAATTTTATTCTGCTCTTATCTGCAAGCTCTGTCAAGTGACAGT
>CAZCYS010000261.1:0-2082 GCA_964502825.1 uncultured Hydromonas sp.
CACGCGCCGCGCCGATCTTGTCCGACAATTTACCACCGATCACGCGCGAAATCGCACCGATGAGCGCACCCAAAAACACATAATTGGTCGCATTCACCTGCGGAAACTGCCCTTTCATCAGCAGTCCAAAACCCGCCGCAAAACCGATGAATGAGCCGAATGTACCCAAATACAGCACGCACATCAGCCAGGTGTCTTTGCGTTGGAAAATCACCGATTGCTCTTTGAACGAGGCTTTCGCGCTGGACAAATCATTCATACCGAACCACGCCGCGATAGCAGAAATCGCCACCAACGGTACCCAGAAAAACGCTGCGTTTTGCAACCAAATCTGTTTCACCTCGGCGCCTTTGGTGAAGGTTTGTGCATCCCCCAAAGCCAATGCACCCATGGTCACCACCACCGGCACGACAAATTGCACCACCGAAACGCCCAGATTACCCAGACCCGCGTTGATACCCAGCGCCGTACCTTTTTCCGCTTTCGGAAAAAAGAAACTGATATTGCTCATGGATGAGCTGAAATTGGCGCTACCAAAACCACAGAGCAATGCCCAAATCTGCATTTGCCACAGCGGGGTATTCGGGTCTTGCACCGCAAAACCCAACCCCAGCAAAGGAATCAGCAAGGTCGCGGTTGAGAACGCCGTCCAACGGCGGCCACCGAAAATCGGCACGACGAAGGAGTAAAGAATCCGCATGGTCGCGCCCGACAACCCTGGCAAACCGGCCAAGGTAAACAACTCCTCCTTGGTGTATTTAAAACCGATATTCGGCAAATACGTCAAAGTCACGCTCAAAATCTGCCACACCGCGAACGCCAGCAACAGCGCCGGTACCGACAGCCACAGATTGCGCCGCGCGACGGCGCGTCCTTCGGATGCCCAAAAGTTCTTATCTTCGGGCTTCCAATTGGTAATTAATTTAGCCATTTTGTTTCCAATCAAAAATATCATGCCTACTCATGACGAATGCTTAATCTCACGATTGCGCACATCACGGAACGAAAAATACATCCACACCAAACTCACGCACACCGTGCCATACAGCAGCATGAAAGAGGTCGAGCGAATACCGGTCAAATCCACCAGCGCACCGAACATAATCGGCAGGAAAAATCCGCCCAAGCCACCCGCCAAACCGACTGCGCCCGAAACCGCGCCAATGTCCTGCGGAAACTCATCGGCAATAAATTTAAACACCGAGGCTTTACCCACCGCCATCGCAATGCCCACGCCGAATAAAATCACGGTAAACACAGTCGCGTTCAAACCCAGATGGAACGATTTCGGCCCTTGAGTGCTTTGCACCACCAATTCGGTTTGCGGATACGACAGGATGAAAAACGCCACCCAGCAGACCCACATCACCGCCCAAGTCACCTTCAGCGCGCCGAATTTATCCGACAAATAGCCGCCAAACGCACGCAACACACCACCCGGCAAAGAAAAACACATCGCCAGAAAACCCGCTGTCGCCAAGCTAAAGCCATACTCATTGACGTAGTACTTCACCATCCACAACGCCAGCGCGACGTAGCCGCCGAATACCACCGAGTACAGTTGGCAATAGCGCAACACGGCGGGGTCTTTCATCAATTTCAATTGCGAGGCCAAAGTCACATTCGATGGCACCAAATGTTTCGGATCGCTGTAACTGAAGAACCAAAACAGCACCGCCGTCGCCAGCATGATCGCTGCATACACCGTCGGCACCATTTGCCAGCCTGCCCACACAATAATCGCCGGAGCAATCAATTTAGTCAGGGAGGAGCCGGCATTGCCCGCACCGAAAATCCCCATCGCCATGCCCTGCTGGTCGCGCTCAAACCAGCGCGCCACATACGGCGTACCGACCGAGAACGAGCCGCCTGCCAGACCGACAAACAGGCCAATCACCAAAAAATGCCAATACTGCGTGGCATAACTCATCAAAAAGATCGGAATCACGGTAGCGATCATCAGGCAGAAAAATACGATGCGTCCACCGTATTTATCCGTCCAAATGCCCAAAGGCACGCGCATCAATGAGCCGGATAAAACCGGAGTCGCCGCTAAAATCATGGTCTGAGTTTCATTGAGTT
>CAZCYS010000262.1:0-2053 GCA_964502825.1 uncultured Hydromonas sp.
TTCTCTACCCGAGCTGGTCAATCGCAATGCCGACTGGCTCGCGCAGGTGCAGCATCTGCCGACCATCATGGCGATGGGGCGACGCTTGCAGGATTTGCGTTTTGGCTTGCCCGTGCTTGATGTTGAAACCGTGCGTTTGGGCTATGACGACGCAGAAACCTTGTGGCAAGACGTGCTGCACTTTTGCCCCAGTCTACCAACGCTGTCCGATGCCGAACGTAGCCATTGGCGCGTGCAGACGCAAACCGCTTTTGATGAGGGCGTGCGTCAGCTCTCGATCGAAATTATTTACGGACAGGTGTGGCAGCCGACAGTCACAGCAAAAGAGCTCGCGGATGACGGCGTGCGCACCGTGTCGCTCGAATCGCTCACCGCCAGTTTAAACAAACGCCCTGAAGGAACTGAATGATGTTATCCCGTTTACTCAAAAAAACCGCATCGGCCGCGCTGCTGATTGCCGTACTGAGCGCTTGCCAGCCAACGCCGCAGTACCTCAATACCAACGTCACCGCCAGCAATCTGCACACCACCATCCCACTGACCACGCAAAACGGCGAACCGCTCCAAGTCAACGCGCCGCTCAAAGGCAAAATCAGCGCGGTGTTTTTCGGCTACACCCAGTGCCCCGACATTTGCCCGACCACGCTGGGCAAAATGAAAATCGTGATGGACCAACTCGGCGCGGATGCGGACAAAGTGCGCGTCGTATTCATCACCGTTGACCCCGAGCGCGACACACCGGAAGTGCTCAAAGCCTATATGGCCGCGTTCAACCCGACCTTCATCGGCGCCTACGCCGACCCGATCGAGCGCACGCGCGAGATGGCCAAACAATTCCAAGTGGTGTATGAAAAAGAAGGCAGCGGGCCGAACTACATCGTCAACCACACCGCGAATCTGTACCTGCTCGATGAAAACGGCAAAACCATCGTGTCCGCGCCGTATGAGGCCAAGCCAGATGCGATAGCGCACGACATCAAACAGATGCTGGCAGCGCAAAGTAAATAAAAATCAGAGTACATGTGAGCATCTGATTTAATTTTTATCACCGCTTTTCTAGTGGATGGCAGAGACGGCGCTTTCGGGATGATGTCGCTAATAGCGCAAATGGGCGTGCCTGTTGATTGGGTCGGTTTGCTGTTTGAGCGTTTGTTGTGTAAACGCGAGTTTCAAACCGACCATGTAACACGCGCATTGTTTTGCGATATTGCGACTAGAACTTTTTGAATACTTTTTGGTTCATGCCAAAAAGTATTCGCCCCGCGGCGGAGAGCGAATGATTTCTTTAGGTAGGTTGAGTAGCCACTCATTCCGCTAGCAGTAGGTCGGATACTTGTATCCGACAAAAGCTGGCTTATCCGATATTCGCCATTCGATTACGCCGACGCCTTGCGTTTTTGGCACATCAATAAATGCGCGCCCAGCACACCACGCGCATCCGACAGCCAAACATCGCCATCCTGCACCGTGCATTGCAGCGTCATATTGCGTTGGCACAGGGTTTTGAGTGCCGACGTATCGGGCAGTTGATAGACCGACACTTTATCCAGCGGCATCATCGCCGATTCGTTGTCGCGCCACCATTTATCCGCCAATGCGCCGTACAAATACACCGCGACCGCATCGGCACGGCCGCAGGCTTTGCGTATGCGGCGCTCGTCCGGCAAACCAACCTCAATCCACTGGCGAATTTCACCTGAATAATCGAGATGCCACAAGTCCGGCTCCTCGTCGGTGGAAATGCCCTTGCCAAAAATCAAGCGCTCGTGCGCATTCAGGATAAACGCCAGCAGGCGCACCATCATGCGCTCCTCGGTCTCGGACGGATGCTGCGCGAGCGTCAAAGCGTGGTCGGCGTAATACGACCGATCCATATCGGCAATCGACAGCTCGGCTTTGTAAATCGTGGATTTGAGCGCCATCAATCAGTCCAGCAAGCCGTCCAACACCTTAAAATACGTCGGGAAGGTTTTGCCCACGCATTTTGGATCATTGATTGTCACGCCGACGGGTGACAGTGCGAGTAAGGAAAAACACATCGCCATGCGGTGAT
>CAZCYS010000263.1:0-2051 GCA_964502825.1 uncultured Hydromonas sp.
GCCTCGTCCACGCTTGCCAAATGTTCCAAATCCGCAGGCGTAGTCGTCGCATCATCCACCCATTCGCGCAACAGTGGCGAGCCATTGATGAGGTCAATGGCGAGGCGGTCAAATTCGTATTCATACCCAAAATCACGCCACAGCGGATAGTCCGGATGAGTCATGCGAATGGCTTTGAATGCCAACGCCATCAAGCGCCACGGGCGAAACGCCTCATGATCGTACGCCGGATGATCGACGTGAATTTGTATCCCTTGGCACAGCTGACCTTGATGTTTGTGGAAGGTCGGTTCAAACCAGCAGGTGCGTAAAATACAACCGTTTAACCACTGCGGAGCGGTTTTTTGCATGTACGCCAAGACCTCCTGCGCATCCATATCCGGCGCACCAAATAACTCCAACGGCCGTGTCGTACCGCGCCCTTCAGACAAGGTTGTACCCTCCAACATCACCGTACCCGCATAAGCGCGCGCCATCGACAAATTCGGCGCATTCGGACTCGGATTGATCCAGCTGCGTTGGTGTTGTGGCCAACCATAATCCGGCGCCGACTGCGTATCCCAGCCCTGCATCGGAATCACGCGATAATCCACATCTAAATGGAAGGTGCGCACAAACCAGTGCGCCAATTCACCCAAGGTCAAACCATGCCGCATCGGCATTTCGCCCGCACCGACAAAGCTTTCCCAACCTGCGCGCAAGCTCAACCCCTCGACGGGACGCCCCGCCGGATTCGGCCGATCCAAAATCCAAACCGATTTACCATGCTTCGCCGCGGCTTCCAGCACATAGCGCAAGGTCGTGATAAACGTATAAATACGACAGCCCAAATCCTGCAAATCCACCAACAGCACATCAAAACTGGCCATCATCGCATCGGTTGGCCGACGCACCTCGCCATACAAACTAAAAACCGGAATGCCATGCGCAGGATCGGTGTAATCAGGCGACTCCACCATATTGTCCTGTTTGTCACCGCGCAAACCATGCTGCGGGCCAAACGCCGCTGACAGCTTGATTTCAGGTACTTTAGCCAATGCGTCCAAGGCGTGATCCAGCTCCGGCGTGACCGACGCCGGATGCGCCAAAAGCGCCACTCGGCGACCGCGCAACTCGCGCTGCAAAGCGCCGTCGGACAGCAGTCGATCCAGTCCAAATACTGTGTTCTGAAGGTGAGATGTGTTGAGGGTTGAATTCATAGTGTGTTTATCAATGTTGATACGTGCAAGGGTAATAAAAATTGTGTGCGCACATGAAAATCGGGCTTTTCAAGCTCATCGTGTCGAATGGCCCAATAGCTTTTGCGATGATCTGTGGTTTCCATAACGGCGGACAAACCGATCTGCCACGTTGGATGCTGTGGCCACCGAGAGAACAAATCTGCGGGCGAAACCGTTGCCGTCAGTTCGAATCCCTGCGCATGCTGTTTCAATGCGATGCTCGGCGCTGACGAACACTGAAAAGACTCATCCCGAATCCGATAATCATTGAACCGATACACCGCCCAGCAGCCTGAAGGCGCAAAATTAAATTCAAAATAATCGTCCGCGCCCGGCACAGAAACAAAGGCTTCGCAACAGGTATGCTGCCACAGATTATCACACGCGACGGGCGCAGTTGGCGCTGGCAACGCAATACCGATTGCGCGCTGCTGATCGGATTGAGGGTGCGGTTGATAACGGCAGTGAAACGAAAAAACCAAAAATCCATCGGCGCGTACAGCAACACCCGCCTCAACCGCCATCGGAATGGCGGGAATATACGCGGGGTGATGGTGAAGCGTCAGCATCATTAAATAGAAAATCGGTGGGGTACGCGCACGGATTACAGCGACTCGACCCGCACCTCAATGCTTTGCAAACCGCTCAAACCTTTGGGCAGCGGGAAACGCACGGATTCCTCCACACCCTCCAGCACGCTGACCGAGCGCGCGCCCAATTCTTTGATGCGATCCAGCACCGACTCGACCAACACTTCCGGTGCCGACGCACCGGCCGTCACGCCGATTTTACGCGCATTGGCAAACCACGCCGGTTGCAGATCATTCGCAT
>CAZCYS010000264.1:0-2051 GCA_964502825.1 uncultured Hydromonas sp.
AACAAACCTTCATCGATACCTACAGCAAGTTAGCCATCGTCAAACTCCACCCGCAAAGTACACGATTACTTCCGCCGATGTGCTCAATGACAGTATGATTCCGTTGTTTGAATCACACGGAATTCGATTGCTATGCATCCTCACCGATCGCGGTAGCGAGTACTGTGGTAACTGAGAAGCAGTATAAATTATTTCGTTTATGTTGGTTTCGACCGATACTACTAGATTTTTGCCTTAATGAATGTTATTTCGAAAGCTTTACATGGACGAAACTGCTGTAAGCGATTGCTAAAAGTGAATGCATCATTCATCTCGTAATGCTGAAAAATATCAAGACCACGATCTAATAAAATTTTCCAACCGTGATCGGTCATGATATGGCGAGCGTGAATCGTTCCTGTATTATCGAACTCCCATGTAAACTTTATACCTGCATTGCTTGCGGATTCCTTCATCTTCTCAAAAACTTCTTTTTGCTGCTCACTTTTGAACTCATCTTCTATCGTTACAAGATGTACAAATACTTCCTCATCGGGAGACTTGTGCTTGACTATCGTCTCCAAAAGTTCCATGAAATTGCGCAGTTGATAAAATAACCGAATATACGGATCGGTAATAGTAATTGAGGTCGCTCCTTTGAGATACGGACTAAGCAAGGCATCAAAAGAAAGGCCCTTCTGGTTCTCTTGAAAGGTAAGGTGTTTTTCTTTCAGTTCAGATTCGGATAAAGTAAGAATCTCAGATGTAGGCTCTAGCAAATTCGGTTGAGTAGTCTTTAAAGCTTCCTCATTCAAATCCTCAATAATTGTTTTGTGGTAATGAGCAGGGTATTCCTCCTCTTCGAGTGTGGTAACAAGTTTGATTTGATCATCAGTGTCTTGATAAGTAAAGCGGACGTTGCTATAAGTGGAATCAATGCGCATTAGTTGGTCTTTGACGCGCTTACGGCCTTCAATTGCAAACCGTAGAAGTTCTTCGATTTCTAACTTAGTTGCCTCGCCATGAGGGAAAAGGATTTTAATCAAACCTGAGAAGGTTTTGTTGATGGCATCTCGATCCCGCGTCGAGATATCTGACGAAAGAGAAAAGTACTCTTTGTAGCGATCAGAATAGTCATGGTTGCGTAGTGATCGAAGAATCTCGGCTAGATAGTCCACCACGAAGCCATAGCCGCAAGAAAACATCTCACCTCGGATGATGTCAACCTCCCAGCCAGGAATATAAAAATGGATACGATCGAGGAACGCAGAATCATAAAATTTGTCAGGTAGCTCGCAGAAAAAATCTGAATGCTTGAGCATATAGGGCACGGTGTGCTGAGTATTGCCTACGAATACCATAGAAGCCTCCGCGCCTAGCGTCTCGACACCTCGCGAGAAAGACTTGTTGGCCATGTAGTTTTTCATGATATCGACGAGTGCCTTGTCGACACGTTTTTGCTTTCCGGCAAACTCATCGAAAGCGACACAATCCCAGTAGCCGACCAGACCAATCTTTCCGGAAGAGTTGTTCACGAATAACTTGGGAACAGTAACCTCACCACCAGAGATCAAGATACCGTGAGGGGAAAACTCCGAGTAAATGTGTGATTTGCCAGTTCCTTTGGGGCCAAGCTCGATTAGGTTGTAATTACGCTCACAGAAAGGGATAAGACGAACCAATTGAGTCAGTTTGCTGCGTTTACCAAGCAACTCTGGATTGAAACCAACACTTTGTAGCAGCAGATCAATCCATTCATCTGTAGTGAATTGTTTGCGGGTTTCAACGTAACTATCGAAATCAAAATGAGAGAGCTGGATAGGTTTGAGAGTCGACAAAATCCAAGGGCTAGTACCATTGTCCTCGGTAAACTCATATTCCAAATCAGCAATGCACCACACGCCTCCAACTAGAAGCTTCGGGTGCTTCTTCACTGTTCCAGAATCAACGAGCACCTCTTTTAGACCTAAGTTGGAAAACTGCGCTTGATAGATATCTTTCTTGTCGTTTAGATCGACACTGATTTTATCGATGACCTTGTAGCGTCCTTTTTCCTTGATGTTTGAACGAAC
>CAZCYS010000265.1:0-2043 GCA_964502825.1 uncultured Hydromonas sp.
GGTGAGGTTTCGATTTTAAAGTGCCCCAATTGCGTGGGAAAGATGCGGTTGAGCAGGGTGGTGTTGTGCAGCACGCCGTCGCGCCAAAAGGACAGGGGTATCGTCGCATTGCGTGAATGATTGGCCAATAGCTCGTCCGGTTTTTGATTCAATTTAAATCGATTCAGAGCAATCAAAACATCCTGCGGTGCAATGCCTGCGCGCTCGGCCATGCTGTCCGAGGCAACGCGCTCAACCAGCCAGCCCTCGGCGGTTTTTTTCAACGCAGCGCCCAATTCGGGTGATATGGGCGGGCTGTATTTCAGGTGCAAGCCTTGTGTGAGCAGGAGCAAATTCAGCGGCAATATCTGTGTGGTGTACAGCGCGACATACAATAAATCTTGTACCGAGCCGCCGGCAAAGCGCTCAATTGCTGACTGAATATCGGTCAAATTGACACCGCGTGGCACGTCGGTGTGGTAAAAATTGCGACCAAACTCTTGCCACAATTGGCGCATCACATCGTCTAAGCTGAAATGATCGCGGCTGTTGTGGCGAATGAATAGGTCGATACACAGCGCAATCAAGCAGCCTTTGACGTAATAATTCACATTGGCATTCAGTGAGTTTTCTGTCGGCTGGTAGTATTTCGTCCACGCGTAAAAACCCGCATCGGTGACGGTTTGACGCAGTTGTGCGCGCTGACGAAACACGCTGTCTACATTGCGATTGAGCAAATCGAAATACTGCGCTTCGTTCAAAATACCGGCGCGGTGCAAAATCAAATCGTCGTAGTAGCTCGTGACGCCTTCAAAAAACCACAGCAACGAAGTGTCGGTCGGCTGGCTTAAATCGTAGTCTACGAAGTTGGTCGGTTTGATGCGTTTGACGTTCCAACTGTGGAAGTATTCATGACTGACCAAACCCAAAAATTCGATATACGCCGGGCGGCGCGTGTTTTCGGTGTCGGCGATGCTCGGCAGACTCTCGCGTGAACATAGCAAAGCGGTGCTGTCGCGGTGCTCCAGTCCACCGTAGCCTGATTCACGGACATCCACCATGAATAAATAAGAGGCGAACGGCGCTTGGCCGGTGCGCTGGATATTCGGTTCAAATAGGCGCAGCTGCTCGGCGCAGATGGCTTGGATGTCTTTGCCCAAACGCTGTACATTCAAATTATCAAATTCACCCGACAGCGCCACGGTATGCGGCACGCCGTAGATGGTAAATTGGAGCATATTGAGCCGCCCCATGCGCACGGGGCGATCAGCCAGCTCGTCGTAGTTGGCTGCAAAATAGTCGCCAAAGCCGTATTCGGGGGTGGCGTCGGCGCGCGACAGTTGTGTGGCGATCTGCCATTCTTGCGTATGCTCCGGCGCGCGCACAGTGAGTGCGTGCGGCTGTTTGGCGTATTCGGCAATGCTCAGGCACAGTGAAGTGGCGTTGAAAAAGCCGGTTTCGGTATCCAAATAGGCGGTGCGTACCGATGGGTCGTGCGCAAAGACCTCGTATTCCACATATAACGCCGTGGAAAATCCGGCGCTCTGCCAGCTAAATTGGTTCACAGATGTGAGGGCAATGCTTTGTCCATCATTGTTATAGGCGCGAATCGAAACAATATGCCGCGCAAAATCGCGAATCATGTAGCTGCCTGCAATCCAGTTGGGTAAGGCCAAAGTCACACCAGACGGGTGGTTTCCCATGATACACAATCGCACATGAAAGCTGTGTTGGTGTGGGTGGGGTGTGATGGTGTAATGCAAAACAGCAGTATTCATGGGTTGAGCCAATACAGTCGAATAATAGATTCCATCATTTTGGCATAAAGCGTGCGAGGATGCAGCGCGATCCAACGTTCGGAAAACAAATCTCATCTTATGCGCATCATCGGTTAAAATGAAGACGATGATCCAAGAAGATCTCTGTTTTTAATGACTGTTGACTGCATAAAGGATAGCAAATGGACTTTCAAAATATCACGGTGGAGCACCTGGATACCGTTGGGCGGATTACATTGAACCGCCCGCAGCAGCTCAATGCACTCAATGATGCGCTGATGGATGA
>CAZCYS010000266.1:0-2037 GCA_964502825.1 uncultured Hydromonas sp.
AAACCACCCTGATGGTATTGATTCTGCTGTTAATGGCCAATTTCATCATGGCCAGTCAAGACATCCTCACCGATGGCCTGACTGTGCGCCTGCTGAACGATGAAGAGCGCGGCTTTGCCAACAGCCTACAAGTGGTGGCCTACAAGCTGGGTATGCTTATCAGCGGCGGCCTATTTTTGAGCCATTACTCCGAGTTGGGCTGGCAAAGCGGTATGCAATTGATTGTGCTGATTTTGGCGATGGGTTATCTGCCGGTGCTGTATCAATTGTGGTGGCGACGCGATGCGGCATTGCACCATTCGCTCCGCTCAACGAGTCAAACGCAGTCACCGTCCGAACACAAGGCACAATCATTGTGGCGCATCATCCAAGGCTTTGTGCGCACAACGGGCGTGCCGTATTGGCTGCTGCTGTTGATCGCGTACAAACTGCCCGACGGCTTGATTTCCACCGTGGTACGCCCTTTTGCCGTGGATTATGGCATGAGCAAAGCCACCATCGGTCAGGCTGCGAACTATGCGATTATTTTTGGCGGCATCGCGGGACTATTCGCCGGATTTTTATGGCGTTGGCAGCGCAAGCATTATCAAAAACTGCTGCTGTTGCTCGCCTGTATGCAACTGCTATCCAATATGGGCTATGCCGCCTTGACCTATCTGCCGCCCACGCCGAGTCTATGGTGGGCAGTCAGTTTGTTTGAGCCGGTGGTGGACACCATGTCCACCGTCATTTTATTTGCCGCAATGATGCATTATGCCCGCCGCGCCTACGCCGGCGTGGATTACACCTTCCAAGCCACGCTATTTGTCATCGCTGCCAGCAGTATGCATCTGATTGGCGGCTGGCTGACCGACGCTTTCGGTCACCGTGCGGTCTTTGGGATGGCAATGCTGCTATCGCTGGTGACAATCGGATTGATCTTGAAACCATTGCAGCATTTTGGTCCTGACGACGCAAACGAGCAGCCTGCGATGGAGTAAATCAAGCCGTTATTTGGGCAGCGCATACGGGTTTAAACAACTTCAGATACAATGCCCACATTGCTCAATCCAAATGAGCTGTTTTTTGATACAAGGAGTCTATGAGTGAAATCATTGTTTAAACATGCCGTTGTCGCCTTCAGCGTCGCCGTAATCAGTTTAGTGGGCGTGATCGATGAGGCGCAAGCCGCTCGACTGGGAGGTAAAAAATCCAGCGGTATGCAGCGCACCACGCAGCAAACCACCCCGAATTCTGCCCAAAATCCAACGGCCAACACGCCTGCGCGCAATCCGCAAGCGAACGCCAGCACGCCCAACAACGCCCAAAAACCCAGTGCCGCTCGTCGCTGGATGGGGCCGTTGGTCGGCATTGCCTCTGCTTTGGGTATTGTCGCCTTGCTCTCGCACTTTGGTCTGGGCGAAGGCTTTGCCAGCATGGTCACTTTATTGTTAATGGTATGGCTCGGCTTCATGTTGTTGCGCATGGCGTTGAACCTGTTTCGTGCGAAACAACCGCAAGCGGCAGGAACCCACGGTTACAACCGCTCAGCCGAACCAAGCGCGCGCAGCTCATCACCGTTTGCAACCGACACCGGCTCCACCGCTCAAACCCAAGTGACGAGCACGGCCAGCCATGTCAATCAAGATGAATTTTTGCGCATTGCCAAAAGCTTTTTCATCCGCCTGCAAGCGGCCAATGACAAAAAGGATCTTGACGATTTGCGCCGTTTCCTCACGCCGGAAATGTTCGCCGAGGCACAATTACAGATCATGGAACGCGGTAACACTGAGCAAACCACCGAGATCACACAATTGAACGCCACCGTGCTGAACATCGTCACCGAAGGCACACACGACATCGGCTCCGTGCGCTTTACAGGTCAAAGCAAATGCAGCGATCAGGTCATGGCGGAGCCTTTCTCCGAAGTGTGGCACTTCACCAAATGGAGCAACCACCCTGACCAATGGTCATTGGCGGGCATTCAGCAAGACTAAAAACCACTGTGCGTACAATGTAGATACAAGGTATGCACAAACAAAAGGGGCAAAACCAATG
>CAZCYS010000267.1:0-2036 GCA_964502825.1 uncultured Hydromonas sp.
CGCGCGACGTCGCCTGCGAGCATGGCTTCGGTCAGCTTGAACATATCGTAGCGCGCGACATTCAGCACCGATTCGCGCACTTCGTCCTCGGGAATTTCGCCCGCAGGGTAGAGCAGTGCGAGTTTTTGAATTTCTTGGTGCGCCGCGAGCAAATTGCCCTCGAACTGTGTGGCGAGCCATTGCAGGGTTTCTGCCGACACGCTTTGGCGATTGCGGCGCAGGCGTGTGGCGATCCACGCGGGTAATTGGCTCAATTCGACCGTGCCGATCTCGAACACCTGCCGTCCGGCGGCGGCCGACAGCGCCTTGAACCAGACCGATGATTTGCTGGTTTTGTCCAAACGCGGCAAGGAAATGATCACAACGATGTCTTCGGACAGATTGTTCACCACATTTTTCAGCGCGTCGCCGCCGTCTTTGCCCGGTTTGCCTGAAGGAATGCGCAGCTCGATGATCTTTTTATCGCCAAACAGCGACAGGCTTTGTTGTGAGGCAATCACGTTGTGCCATGCGAAGTGGCCTTCTACATTGTAAATCTCACGTTCGCTAAAACCCTCGGCACGCGCGGTTTGGCGCAGCTCGTCGATGGCTTCTTGCAATAACAGCACCTCGTCACTGCAAAAAACGTACAGCGGGGCGAGTGGGGTGGAAAAACGGTGTTCGCTCATGGTGCGCGCTTATTTCTGCTGATTGCGGGTGAACCAGACGGCGCGCACGCGATAGGCGATGCTATTGGCCAGCTCCTGCGCCATGTCGGTGTACAGACGCTCGTATTCCACATCCTCGGCAGTGGCGTAGCCTGCGCCAACGATCAAATTGCGGCTGGTACTCAGGCGGGTGGGGACGAGCAATTGATTTTTCTGCGCATCGTACATCTGCACGATGACCGACATGGTGACGCGGTATTCGGTCGCCGTGCCTTGTGAATTGGTCGAGAGCACGCTTTTACCGGTGCTGATGCCGCTCATATCGAGGGTCAAATCGGCCTTGTCCGATGGTGCGTAAGCGACATTGGCCGGTTTTTGTTGTTTGAGAAACTCAGCGATTTGATTGTCCGAATCACCAACAAAGGCCACAGTGTGCGGCAATTCGCCCCAGCCGATGGTGCCGTTTTGCATGGAGCCGTTACTGCCCAGCAGGTGAAACCCGCACGCCGACAGGCTCAGACTGATCGCCAGTGCCATCAGTCCTTTGAGACCAATATGGAAAAATGTGAATCCTGTCGTTTTGCGCACCACTTGCTCCTGTTTGCCGTGTATTGGCTTACGATACCACAATGTTGATCAACTTTTTCGGAACTACCACACATTTGCGCACGGTCAGTCCGTCGGTGAAACGTTTGACATTCTCCAGCGCGAGTGCCATTTCTTGCAGAGCGGCATTGTCAGCGGTGGCCGGTGCGGTCAAATGATCACGCAGTTTGCCGTTGACTTGAACCACATATTGCACTTCGTCACGCGCTAAAGCGGATTCGTCCATGTTTGGCCATGTCGTATCGAGTAAATCACCGCAAGAGACCGCGTAGCCCAAATCCTGCCACAGCGCGTAGGTGATGTGCGGCACGATCGGGTAGAGCACGCGCAGCAGAATCGAAATGCCTTCCGGTAATGCTTTGCCCAGTCGTGTCACGTCGCCTTTGCATGCGGTTTCCAGCTCGTTCAGCATTTTCATCGCGCCGGAGGCGACGGTGTTGTACTGAATGCGGTCGTAGTCGAAATTCACCTGTTTGAGCAGTGAGTGCATGACAAAGCGCAGGTTTTTCGCCTCGGCGCTCGGGCTTAACTCGGCGTCTTTGAGTGCGGCGATGGTTTCTTTCTGTGCTTGGCAAAACGCCCATACGCGGCGCAGGAAGCGATTGGAGCCTTCCACGCCTGAATCCGACCATTCCAATGTTTGCTCCGGCGGTGAGGCAAACATGGTGAACAGGCGCGAGGTGTCCGCGCCGAACTGCTCGATCAAGGCTTGCGGATCAATGCCGTTGTTTTTCGATTTGGACATTTTTTCCACGCCGCCGACCTCAACCGGCTGACCATCCA
>CAZCYS010000268.1:0-2029 GCA_964502825.1 uncultured Hydromonas sp.
TCTTTGCCGAGGCATTGCTCTGCATGGCCGTATTGCTGGCCATCAGCATACCGATCGTGCGCGGATCCGCCTCTTTGGCAGTCAATTCGCCGGTGATGCGGCCTTGATTCATGACCAAAATTCGATCCGAGAGCGTGAGAATTTCGTCCAATTCGACCGAAACGACCAAGATGGCTGTACCGGCGTCACGCGCTTTCATGATTTCTTTGTAAATCAATTCGATGGCGCCGACGTCCACGCCTCGCGTCGGTTGACCGATCAGCAGGATTTTCGGACGATGCTCCATCTCGCGTGCGATGATGAGCTTTTGCTGATTACCGCCGGACATATTGGCCGAGCGGATTTCCGGTAGATTCGGACGCACGTCAAAGGCGCGAATCAGTTCCAAGGTGAGCGCTTTGACTTTTTTGGGAATCAAGGAAAAGCGCGTACCCAAACGCGGCTCGCGGTCGTAGCCCAAGATGGCGGACTCTTGCATGGTGAAGTTTTTCAGCAAACCTTGTCCCAAGCGGTCTTCAGGCACATGGCCAACGCCTTTGAGGCGCAGTTGCGCCGGATCAGGGTAGTTTTTGTGGCTGTATTCCACGGTGCTGCCTTCGGTATCGCCGCATAGGGTGATGCTGCCGCCACCATTGGCGCGTATTTCACCGGAGAGGATTTTGAGTAATTCGGTTTGGCCGTTGCCCGAGACACCGGCGATACCGACGATTTCACCGGCTTTGAGTTCGAGTGATACGTTGTCTAATCGCGTGATGCCTTTGCTGTCTTTGTAGCTCAAGTCGCGTGCAGACAGACGCGTTGGCCCGACATTGGCCGGTTGGCGCGCCACTTCTTTGGCCACCGGACGACCGACCATCAGTTCGGCCAGCTCTTCGGCGCTGGTCTCTGAGGTTTTGCGGTGCGCGACCATCGCGCCTTGGCGCATGATCGAGACGTTGTCGGTGATATGCATGATTTCACGCAGTTTGTGCGTGATGATCAGGATGGTGACGCCTTGGCTTTTCAGGTCGCGCAGCACGTCAAACAGTTGATCGGCTTCTTGCGGTGTGAGTACGCCGGTTGGCTCGTCCAGAATCAGGATGTTGGCCTGACGGTACAGGGCTTTGAGAATCTCGACGCGCTGTTGCACGCCGACGGGTAACTCGCCGACCGGTTCGTCCAAGGGTACGCTCAGGCCGAAACGCTCGGAGATGGCTTGTAGTTTTTCGCGTGCTTTGCTTTTGGATACGTCCAATGACCATGAGTCTTCGGCGCCGAGTAGGATGTTTTCGAGCGCAGACAGCGGCTCTACCAGCATGAAGTGCTGATGCACCATGCCGACGCCCAGCGCGATGGCTTGGGTGCTGTTGGCGATTTTGACTTCTTTGCCGTCGATGGCGATGGTGCCGTCGTCGGCTTGGTAAAAGCCGTAGAGCACCGACATGAGCGTGGATTTGCCCGCGCCGTTTTCGCCGATGATGCCGTGGATGCTGGCTTTGTCAACCGTGAGATCAATGTCGCGGTTGGCCCAGACCGGACCGAAGTGCTTTTGTATGCCACGCATGACGATCGCAGGTGGAGCGCTGGTCGATGGGGCTGTGTTGGGTGATGCTTGTGCGGACATAGTGGCTCCAAACAATCAGGGGTAAAGTTGCTGTATCACTGTATTTATTTGAAAAAACGATGGCTCTGAACACCATCGTTTTTTCGTTTTTACGGCGCATTGCCCGCGTTAATTTTGGTCATTGGACAATGCGCTTCGGGTTAAAGCGTGGTGTTATTTCTTGCAGTTGGCTTCAACTTTGATTTTGCCGGCGATGATGTCTTTCTTGATTTGATCGACTTTGGTACGCATATCGGCAGTAATCAGGTCTTTGTTGTGCTCGTCATCAGCCCAACCTACACCGTCTTCGGCCAAACCGATGGATTGTGCACCGGCTTTGAATTTACCTTGGCTGGCTTCGAGGAAGGCGTTTTTCACTGCTACGTCCACACGTTTAACCATAGAGGTCAACATGGTGCCCGGGAACAGGTAGTTTTGGTTGCTGTC
>CAZCYS010000269.1:0-2010 GCA_964502825.1 uncultured Hydromonas sp.
TCAATTCAAAATCCACAAAGAAACCACCTACGCCATGATGCGCAGTGCGCAAGCGCGCGGACACCGGATTTGGACGTGTTTGGCCAATGACCTACGCTCGGATGGCGCGATACGCGCACACGCCCAACGCATCGAGTTGATCGAACCGGCCTCGCAAACACATTGGCATAACGTCATGGAGCAAAGCGAGCAAGCCTTGTCCGAATACGACGCCGTCATCATGCGCAAAGACCCGCCGTTTGACGTCAACTACGTCACCGACACATGGCTACTGGATGCCGCCGTGCGCCAAGGCGCCCGAGTATTTAACTCGCCCTCAGCGATTCGCAACCACTCTGAAAAAGTCTCGATCTTAGAATTTCCCGAGCTCACCGCGCCGACGCTGATCGCCAGCGACAAAGCCAGCTTCCAACGCTTTCATGCCGAGCATCACGACATCATCCTCAAACCACTGGACGGCATGGGCGGCGCAGGCGTGTTTCGCGTGACCGAAAACGGCATGAACCTCGGCTCGGTGGTTGAAGTGCTCAGTGAAAACGGCGCACGCCCAATCATGGGGCAAAAATTCCTACCCGAAATCGCGCAAGGCGACAAACGCATCCTCATCATCGGCGGGCAAATCGTACCGCACGCGCTCGCGCGCATCCCACAAAACGGCGAAGTGCGCGGCAATATGGCCGCCGGAGGCAAAGCCGTCGCGCAAGCCATGTCTGAGTCCGACTGGCGCATCGCACAAACCCTCGCCCCGATTCTGTGGCAACGCGGGATTTTATTGGCCGGCTTGGATGTGATTGGCGACTGCCTGACCGAAATCAACGTCACCAGCCCGACCGGATTCCAAGAAATTTACAACCAGACAGGATTTGATGTGGCAGGATTGTTTATTGAGACGTTGGAGCACGCCGTTAAATGACGCTTCACGCCAAGCACCTCTGATAAAAAACAATCAACTTAATCTCGTGCGCTTGATGCCTGCGCCCACCAGCCGTGCACACCCGCGCCGATAAAAATCGCCGCCAGCACCACCAGCATACGCCAGTTACCCGTCCCTAAGCCCGCGAACGCAGGCGCAGGACACACGCCGCAAATTCCCCAACCGAGGCCGAACAGCACGCCGCCGAGCGCCGTTTGGCGGGTCAATTGAAAGGGACGCGACTCAAACGCATCACCCGACAAGGAGGCTGCACGCCAACGCGGTACGAGTTGAAACACCAGCAGATTCACGCCAACGGCCACACCCAAGACCAGCAACAACCCCAAATCCTGAAACGTCAAAAACGCCAGCACAGTTTCAGGCCGAATCATGCTCGAATACGCCAAGCCAAAACCAAACAGCACGCCACTCGCCAGCGTCCAAAGCACCTTCATCATCACACCACCCCCAAAGCATTCATCAGAAGCGCGGTCACAATCGCCGTACTCAAAAATACCGCCACCATCCACATGGAGCCAACGGACAACGAAGCCATGCCGCAAATCCCATGGCCCGAGGTACAACCACCGCCCAAACGCGCGCCAAAACCGATGAGCAATCCGCCCACCGCCAGTCGCCACGTCGCAATGTCCGAGCCCTCCACCGGCAGACCGGCGAGCACGTACACAACGCCGCCCAGCAGCATACCGAGCGCATAGATCGCCCGCCAGTTGCGCGAATCGCGTAATGATGATTGTTGGAAAAACGGTAGCCGTGAGAACCACGACCACGTTGCACTGAACACGGTACTTGCGCCACCGAGCCGACCGGTGGTGACGAACAGCACCGCCACGCCTACACCGATGGCCAAACCACCGACGAGGTATCGTTCAAAACCATAGGGGAAAAATTCGTGCCACATACGCTACGCACCTCAAAGAAACAAAGGAGCGCAGGCTATCACACTTTCGCGAGGGCAATCAATCCACAGCGTGCACCTGCCCGCCACACACCGTAGCGACGCAAGGATTCAGCCCCATGGCGTAACTCAAATCCGCCGGACGCGCGATGTCCCACAGCGCAAAATCCGCCGCATA
>CAZCYS010000270.1:0-1999 GCA_964502825.1 uncultured Hydromonas sp.
ACCAAGGATGATGTTGCCTTCACTTCGGTGACTGCGGACAAAACCACCGTGGGCAGTGTTGTGACCGACGGCACGACCAACAAGATCAGCGGCTTGAGTGCGGGAACAGCCGACACCGATGCCGTGAACGTCAGCCAATTGAAACCCATCGTAGACGGACTGGGTGGTGGCGCAACGGTTAATGCCGACGGAACGGTGACCGCTCCAAGCTACACCATCACCAAAACCGATGGCACAAGCTATCCGGCAGCCAACAATGTGGGTGACGCCTTGAGCAACCTCAACAGCGAAGTGATCAAACCGATCACCTTCACCGGTGACAGCGGCAGCAGCGCACAAAAGCTGGGCAGCAGCTTTGCGATTGTGGCAGGCAACAATAGCGACACCTCTACCACCAACCTTAAAACCACTGTCACCGATGGCAAGGTCGAAATCAGCATGGCCAACGCGCCGACCTTCACCGGCACAGTGACCGCACCTAAGTTCATGACCAGCGGAGCGAATGCAATCACGGTAGATGGCACAGCAGGCACGATTGGCGGCTTGACCAACACCACATTTGATCCAAACAACATCGTCAGCGGCCAAGCGGCGACCGAAGACCAACTCAAATCCGTTAACGATGTTGCCAACAAAGGCTGGAACCTTCAAACCAATGGAGACACGGCGGACAAAGTTGCGCCGGGCGACACAGTGCAACTGCTGGATGGCAAAAACATCAAAGTCACGCGCAGTGGCAAAGACGTCACCATCGCCACGGCGGACGACGTCAGCTTCACAACCGTCACTGCGGACAAAACCACCGTGGGCAGTGTTGTGACCGACGGCACGACCAACAAGATCAGCGGCTTGAGTGATGGTACCGTTGCAGCGGGCAGCAGTGAAGCGATCACCGGTAACCAACTGTACAACACTGCCGCAACGGTGGCGAGTAGTTTAGGCGGTACCTCGGTTGTGAATGCGGATGGCACGGTAACTGCCGGTTTGAGCGTGGGTAGCAATAACTACACCAATGTTCAAGACGCATTGAGTGCACTAAATACCGTAGCCAGCGCGCACAATACGACCACAGCCGGTACCAACATCGAGGTGGTTGAAACGACCAACGCCAACGGCAGCAAAAACTATGAAGTCAAAACCAAAGATGACGTGACCTTTAATAAGGTGACGGTAGGTGGTATCACGATAGATGGTACGAGCAATAAGATCAGTGGTTTGGCTGATGGCGCGGTGAGTGTTGATAGTTCGGATGCGATCAATGGTAGCCAGTTATATGGTGTATCCGGTTCAATTAAAAATATCTTGGGTGGTAATTCGACCGTGAATTCAGATGGGTCACTTTCTATGACCAATGTCGGGGGTACGGGCAAGGACAATATCAATGATGCGATTCAGTCCATCAATACTACAGCCAATAAGGGTTGGAACCTGACGGCAAACGGCGCGAGCAGCAGCAATGTCGCCCCGGGCGCAACGGTTGATTTGAATAACACCGATGGTAATATCACCATTACCAAAGCCGATAATAACGTGACCTTCAATCTGAACAAGGATTTGAAAGCCGATAGCGTCACTACCGGTAATACCACGATGAATACCAATGGTGTCTCCATCAGTGGAGGTTCAAATGGTACCGTGAGTTTAACCGGTTCAGGTTTGGATAACGGTGGGAATAAGATCACTCATGTTGCCGATGGCGCGGTGACGGCCGATAGCACGGATGCGGTGAACGGCTCTCAGCTGTATGAGGTGAAGAATTCAATCTCCGATGTGGTTAATAACGCGACCTTTGGCATTACGGCTCAGGATGGTAACAGCGTGAAAAACAATCTGAACAAAACGGTCTCGGTTGTCGGTGGTGCAGACAGTGCAGCAGCGGCTTCGGCATCCAACATCAAAACCGTGGTTAAAGACGGTAAAGTTGAAATTCAGATGGTTGATGCTCCGACCTTTACCGGCGAGGTTACAGCCAATGGTGGAGTGACCGTTGGCGATCATC
>CAZCYS010000271.1:0-1996 GCA_964502825.1 uncultured Hydromonas sp.
GGTCGCTTCGGCCACTTTTTCCACTTCAGGGCCTGCGCCCGATGTGCCGGTGGAGTAGGAGATCATCGCGACGCGCGGCTCGATGCCGAATGCTTTGGCGGAGTCGGCGGATTGAATTGCGATGTCGGCCAATTGTTCAGCGGTTGGGTTCGGATTGATCGCGCAGTCACCGTAGACCAGCACTTGATCGGGCATGAGCATGAAAAATACGCTGGAGACGATGTTCGCACCCGGCGCGGTTTTGATGATTTGCAGTGCTGGGCGCACAGTGTTGGCGGTGGTGTGTACCGCGCCGGAGACCAGACCGTCGATTTCGTCCAGAGCCATCATCACGGTGCCTTGCATCACGGTGTCTTGCAATTCTTCCAGTGCTTTTTCTGGCGTCATACCTTTGGCTTTGCGCATTTCGACCAATGAGGCAACGTAGTTTTCACGGGTCAATGCCGGATCCATACACTCGAGTTCTGCCGGTACGGTCAAGCCTTGTTCGGCGGCAACGCGCTCGACATCTTCGCGTTTGGCCATCAACACGCAACGCGCGATTTTTTTCTCGGTACAGATGATGGCGGCTTTGACGGTGCGCGGTTCGTCCCCTTCGGGCAGTACGATGCGTTTGTTGGCCTGACGTGCTTTTTCGATCAGCAGGTGACGGAACTCGGGTGGGGAGAAGAATTGTTCGGTCTCGGCAGTCGCGCGCGCTTTGATGTCAGCGATGTTCAATGCGCTGGCGACAGGGGCGGTTTGGTCAATCGAGCCGATGACTTTGCCTTTGGCAACGTGCAGGTTTTGTACCGCTAAATCGGTGCAGATGGCTTGTACGTGCTCTGGTTTGGCTGCGACGAATACGACGTCGGCTTGCAGATTGCGAATCAGTTGGCCGTTCAATTGTGCGGCGTAGGGCGCGAGTGCGCCGGCTTGTTCAAAATCCGCGACCACACCCTCAACCACGACGACTTGTGCGTCGGCTGCGGCGGCGTAGTAGGCGACGATAATGTCTTCCATCAATTGGTCGCTGTTGCCAGTGGCGAGTAATTGCGCGGCTTTTTCAACCGCAACGCCTTGGCCAATCGGTTTGAATGGGGTGACTTTTAAGCCTGTATTTTGTAATTCGGTGACCAAGCCGTTCACCACGGGTTTCATGTCCGAACCTGCGCCCATTGGCGCGACATACAATGCATACATTTTAGTGTCCTTTGTCAAAAAATAAGGGTGTGTGAACACTTGATTGTATCAAGGTTCACGCACCCGTTTCATTCAATCAATAGTTTTCAAAGCTCACATGCTCTGCCTTGCCCGAGGTGCGGGTCAGACGGTAGGTGTCGAGCGCGATCATCAGTTCTTCGTTGGTGTTCACGACCATCGCGCGCGTGCTGCCGGCGGTGGTGATGACAGCGGTTTTGCCGCCGTAGGTTTTGTCATTGACCGCAGCGTCAACGATGAAGCCGAGGAAACGCAGATGCCCCAATACTTTTTCACGGATGATGGCAGAGTTTTCGCCAATGCCGCCGGTGAACACCAGCGCGTCAATGCGTTGCAACGGAACCATGTATTCGGCAATGTATTTGGCCAGACGATAGCAGAACATGTCCAATGCCAATTGTGCTGCGGAATTGCCTTTGTTCGCCGCTTCGGTCAACTCGCGACAGTCGTTGGTCAACTCGGAAATACCGAGCAAGCCGGATTTTTTGTTCATCAAATCCAATACCGCTTCGGCAGAAACGTTCAGACGCTCCATCATATAGGTGATGATGGCCGGATCAATGTCACCGGTGCGCGTGCCCATGATCAAACCCGGCAATGGTGTGAAACCCATCGAGGTGTCCACGCTTTTACCGCCTACTACGGCGGCAACGCTCGAACCATTGCCCAAGTGGGCGCTGATGATGTTCAGGTCGGACTGTGGTTTGCCGAGCAATTCAGCGGTTTTTTGCGTGATGTAGCGGTGGCTGGTGCCGTGGAAACCGTAGCGACGCACGTGGTGGTCGCGTTCCCATGA
>CAZCYS010000272.1:0-1995 GCA_964502825.1 uncultured Hydromonas sp.
CAAATGCGGCGCGCGGCGCGCTAAATCTTCGGTAACGGTGTCTAAACTCATGGTTGATGCAGTATGCCTTTAGAAAAATAAATTGAAAAATGAAGCATGGTAAAAAAAATTTATGAAGAATTTTGCCACAAAACCTCCACAATTGCTCTATACTCGCCCCCGCTGTACTGTGAAATCGTTTTCAATAAAAACAAAAAGGAGTCATCATGTTAAAAACTGATTACAACATGGACGAAGATAAAGTCATTCAACCGTGGTACAAAGTATTGTATGTTCAGGTGTTAATCGCCATTGTCTTGGGTATTTTGATCGGTCACTTTTATCCTAAGTTTGGCGTGAGCTTAGAGCCGTTGGGCAAAGCATTCATTAATTTGGTGAAAATGGTGATCACGCCGATCATCTTTTGTACCATCGTCGCGGGCATTGCCAATATGCGTGATTTGGGACAAATGGGTCGCGTCGGTTTGAAAGCCTTGATTTACTTTGAAGTGGTTTCAACCCTCGCGTTGGCCGCAGGTTTTCTGGTCGGCCACATCGCCAAACCGGGTGTGGGCATCAATGCCAGCATCAGCAGCTTTGCTTCCAAAGACGTGGCTAAGGTCAATGAGTTTGCCGCCACCTCACAAAGTCATACCATGGTCGATTTTTTCATGGATTTGATTCCCAAAACCGTCTTCAGTCCGTTTGTCGAGGGTAATATTTTGCAAGTGTTGCTGATTGCGATTTTGTTCGGTGTGGTGTTGACCCGTGTGCCCGAAGAGCGCGCCCGCCCACTGATCAGCTTCATCGAAGGCATGTCCGAAGTGTTTTTCGGCATGGTTGGCATCATCACCAAACTCGCACCGATCGGTGCCTTCGGTGCGATGGCTTTCACTATTGGTAAGTTCGGTATCGGCTCACTGACCAATTTACTCGGTTTGATCGCAACGTTCTATTTCACCGCATTTTTGTTTGTCGTCATCGTGTTGGGCCTCATTGCACGCATGACCGGTTTCAGCATTTTCAAATTTCTGCGCTACATCAAGGAAGAATTGCTGCTGGTGCTGGGCACAAGCTCCTCTGAATCCGCCCTGCCACATCTGATGAACAAACTGGAAAAAATGGGCTGCAAAAAATCGGTGGTCGGTTTGGTTGTACCAACGGGTTACTCGTTTAATCTGGATGGCACCAATATTTACATGACCTTGGCGGTATTGTTCATCGCACAGGCTTTGAATATTGATCTGACTCTGTGGCAACAGCTCACGATTTTCGCCGTAGCGATGTTGACTTCAAAAGGCGCGACCGGCGTGACCGGCGCGGGCTTTGTCACCTTGGCCGGTACTTTGATGGTCGTGCCGGACATTCCTGTCGCAGGTATGGCGCTGATTTTGGGGATTGACCGCTTCATGAGCGAAGTACGCGCCTTGACCAATTTCATTGGCAATGGCGTGGCCACCGTCGCCGTATCGAAGTGGGAAAAAGCCTTGGACGAAGAAGCCATGCACAAAGCATTGAAATAAGTCACGCGGCAAAAACAAACGCCAGAGTCTTTGCTCTGGCGTTTTGTTTTTTGAGTTGGTTATTAATATTACTGCGCCGACTGCAATTGCCCCAACTGCGCAATGCCTTTTTGCGCCAACGCCAACAAAGCATTCAACTCCTCGGAGCTAAACGGCACGCCCTCGGCGGTGCCCTGAATCTCGACGAAACCACCCTTGCCCGTCATCACCACATTCATGTCGGTGTCGCAATTGGAATCCTCGTTGTAATCCAAATCGAGCATCGGCACGCCACCGACCACGCCAACCGAAATCGCCGCGACCGAGTCAATAATCGGGCTTTGCGTGATTTTGCCCTGCGCATGTAACCACGCCACCGCATCGGCCAGCGCGACGTATGCGCCAGTAATGCTCGCCGTGCGCGTGCCGCCATCGGCCTGAATCACGTCACAGTCGATTTGAATGGTGCGCTCACCCAATTGGCTCAAATCCACCACCGAACGCAGCGCGCGAC
>CAZCYS010000273.1:0-1992 GCA_964502825.1 uncultured Hydromonas sp.
ATGATGTGTCATCGTGCGGATTATCAATCAGTCGCAAATACGCCAGCGCGTGTTTGATTTCAGCGCGCTCAAAAAAGCGCAAACCGCCGTACACGCGATACGGAATGCCCGCGTTGAATAGCGCGTGTTCGATCAAACGCGATTGTGCGTTCGCCCGATACAGCACGGCGATTTCACTGCGCGTAATGCCGTTGGCAATCTGCGCCAAAATTTCATCCACCACAAACGCCGACTCGGTGAAATCCGATTCCGCTTCGTACACGCGCACCGCTTCGCCATGCCCGCGATCGGTCCACAACTCTTTGCCCAAACGATTGCTGTTGCCACGGATCAGTGCATTGGCCGCACCCAAAATATGGCCGTAGGAACGGTAATTTTGCTCCAGTTTAATCACGTTGCCCTGCGCGAATTCCTGCTCAAACAAACGCATATTTTCCACGCGCGCGCCGCGAAACGCATAGATGGATTGATCGTCATCGCCCACCGCCATCACGGCGGTATTTTTTCCGGTCAACAGTTTGAGCCATGCGTATTGCAAAGCATTGGTATCCTGAAACTCATCGACCAAAATGTGTGAAAAACGGTTTTGATAATGCGTGCGCAGCGCTTCGTTATGGTTCAAAACTTCATACGAGCGCAACAACAATTCAGGAAAATCAACCACGCCTTCGCGCTGGCATTGTGCTTCATACGCTGCGAAAATTTCCTGCATCCGGCGTTGAAACGGATCGCTCGGCTCGATGTCATGCGCGCGCAGACCTTCCTCTTTCGAGCCGTTGATGAAGTATTGCACTTGTTTGGGCGGATAACGCTCGGTGTCAATATTCATGCTTTTGAGCAGCCGTTTGATCGCCGAGAGTTGATCCTGCGTGTCGAGAATTTGAAAGGTGGCGGGCAAATTTGCATCGCGGTAGTGTGCGCGTAAAAAACGATTGCACAGTCCATGAAACGTGCCGACCCACATGTGTCGCGTATTGATCGGAATCAATGAGGACAAGCGCGTGGTCATTTCCTTCGCCGCTTTGTTCGTGAACGTCACCGCCAAAATCGACGCGGGTGACGCTTGACCGGTTTGCATCAGCCACGCCATGCGTGTGGTCAGCACCCGCGTTTTACCCGAGCCTGCACCCGCAAGGATAAGCGCGGATTGATGCGGCAGCGTGACCGCTTCGAGTTGAGTGGGGTTAAGCGAGGAGAGGTTTTGTTCTAATACGGTCATTGTGTGCAACTTCGTTGAAATTCATTAAGGTTACATTCTACCGTGTTTCCCTCCTGCTCATAAAGAATTGGGGCTGCACAAGCAGCCCCAATTAACCCACAATGTACGGTACGCGCTGATTTACGCCACCGTATCCAATACCCGAATAATCGTATCGAAAATCTCGCTGATTTGCGCTTCGTTGATAATCAGCGGCGGTGAAATCGCAATGATGTCGCCGGTCACGCGAATCAATACACCCGCCTCATAACATTTGACAAAGGTTTCGTATGCACGCGCACCGACTTGCCCATCGCGGGTATGCAGTTCGATACCTCCGACCAAGCCGAGATTACGCACGTCTTTAACGTGTTTGTGACTGTCCAGTTTATGAATTTCGTTTTCAAAATGGGGCGTGAGCTGCGCCGCACGCTCAAACAATTGTTCATCCTGATACACATCCAGCGTCGCGCATGCCGCCGCCGCTGCGATTGGATGACCGGTGTAGGTGTAGCCGTGGAAAAACTCGATCGCGGTAGCGGGTGCACCATTGACCACGGTGTCGTAAATTTCGTTTTTGCACACCACTGCGCCCATCGGCACCGCACCATTGTTCAAGCCTTTGGCCATGGTCATGATGTCCGGCGTGACATTGAAATACTGCGCGGCAAACGGCGCGCCGAGGCGACCAAAACCGGTAATCACTTCATCAAAAATCAACAGCAAACCGTGCTTGTCGCAAATCGCACGCAGTTTTTCCAGATAGCCTTTCGGTGGAATCAATACGCCGGTGG
>CAZCYS010000274.1:0-1992 GCA_964502825.1 uncultured Hydromonas sp.
ACGATTGCGCGGATGACGCGCTCGGCAATTTTGGAGGTTCTGGGCGAGGATTATGTGCGTACGGCGAAGGCGAAGGGTCTGTCGCCGCGCCGCATTATTTTGGTGCATGTGCTGCGCAATGCTTTGATTACCGTGGTGACGGTGATCGGTTTGCAAATGGGTACGCTGCTCGCCGGTGCGATTTTGACCGAGACGATTTTCAGTTGGCCGGGGGTCGGTAACTGGTTGTTGGATGGTTTCCACCATCGCGATTATCCGATTGTGCAAAACGGTATTTTGCTGGTGGCGTGTGCGCTGATGATCGTGAGTTTGTTGGTCGATGTTTTGTACGGTTTGATCAACCCACGCATTCGCACCGCGAATAATCAATAAATACTCCGATGGTTCGTGATTTTTGAAGGATAGTTTATGTCTGGTAACACCATCACTCCAAGCGCGCTCAACACCCCAAACAGCGGTTCGCCAACGATGCCGTCGCAGTGGGAGCTGTTTTACCGCTCGTTCGTAGCCAATCGCGGTGCGGTTTTGGGCTTGTTCGCTCTGCTGATTTTGGTCTTTGTCGCGATTTTTGCCAATGTCTTGGCGCCGCACAATCCGTTGGAACTGTACACCGGTAAGGAGCAATTACCGCCCGCATGGTTAGAGGGTGGTGACGCGCGCTTTTTCCTCGGTACCGATGATGCGGGGCGCGACACGCTCTCGCGTGTGATGCACGGGACGCGTTACTCGCTATTCATTGGTTTGGCCGCGACGCTGTTGTCGGCGATCGTCGGCGTTTGCCTTGGTTTGGCCGCTGCGTTTTGGCCAAAGCGTCTGGGGCGCGTGGTCATGCTGTTCAACGATATTTTGATGTCGTATCCGAGCCTGCTGCTGGCGATCATCATTGCTGCGATTTTGGGGCCATCGATGACCAATACAATCATCACGATTGCGCTGGTGTGTTTGCCGCCGTTCATTCGCTTGACCCGCGCAACCGCGATGGTGGAGTTGCAACGCGACTATGTCACCGCCTCGCGTGTGATGGGCGCGGGCACGCTGCGTTTGCTGTTCGTTACGATATTGCCAAACTGCCTTGCGCCGCTGATCGTGCAGGCAACCATGATTTTCTCCTCCGCTATTTTGGAAGCAGGCGCAATCGGCTTTCTCGGCTTTGGCGTACAACCACCGCTGCCTGAGTGGGGCGCAATGCTCGGTACGGCGCGCCAATACATTCAGAGCAATATCTGGATGGCGATTTTCCCCGGCTTGGCGGTGTTTATCTCCGCCTTAGCGATTAATTTGATGGGCGACGGTTTGCGCGACGCGCTGGATCCGAAGCTGAAACAGGTGTCATGATGACGGCGAATAATCCATTATTACAAATCGATAATCTGTGCGTCACCTTTGGTAAGGCCGAGCGCGCCTTTCGCGCCGTCGATCAGGTGTCGCTGTCGGTCAACGAGGGCGAAATCCTCGCCATCGTCGGCGAATCCGGCTCCGGCAAATCGGTGTCAATGATGGCCGTAATGGGCTTGCTGCCCGACAGCGCGACCATCACGGCGAATCAGTTATTGTTCAACAACACCAATCTGCAAACCATCAGCCCGGCAGCACGGCGCGCGATCATCGGCAAAGACATTTCGATGATTTTCCAAGACGCCATGACCAGCCTGAATCCGAGCTTCACGGTGGAAATGCAAATCGGCGAAGTGCTGCACGCGCATTTGGGTTTGCGCGGTGATGCGGTACGCACGCGCATTTTGGAGCTGCTCGATCAAGTGGAGATTTCCGACGCGAAAAACCGTCTGAACGTCTACCCGCATCAGCTCTCCGGCGGCATGTGTCAACGCGTCATGATTGCCATGGCGATTGCCTGCGAACCAAAGCTACTGATCGCCGATGAACCAACCACCGCGCTGGACGTGACCGTTCAGGCGCAAATTATGGATTTGTTACAGCGCCTGCAAGCCGAGCGCAATATGGCGATGATTTTGATCACGCACGACCTCGGAC